>CALDPJ010000036.1 GCA_937911795.1 uncultured Flavobacteriales bacterium
GCTCGTGAACAGCAACATTACCACAGGCATCAGTAGCGGTCCAGATTCTTTGCAGAACACCAGGACATCCACCAGAGAACTCAGTCTCTTCGAAGGTGATGGTAACCTCAGAGCAGTTGTCTGTAGCAGTCACCTCAGAAGGATCGGGCACATTGGCACAATCAACAGTGATGTTCGCCGGAGCATTGTCAAACACAGGAGCAGTAGTGTCCTCTACATTGATTACCTGTGTATAGCTTGCGCTGTTTCCACATTCATCGATAGCAGTCCAGGTTCTGATAATGGTATACTCACCGGTACATTCGCCCGGCTCAGTAATTTCATCCATAGTGATAGAAACTATTTCTGAACAATTGTCTTCTGCTGATACGTTATAAGGTGCAGGAATGTCACTACATTCTACAGTCATATCTTCAGGAACATCAGTAAACTCAGGAGCTGAAGTGTCCACCACTTCAATTATCTGAAGATAGTAAGTTCGATTCAGGCAATTGTCTTCTGCAACCCATGTACGTTCGATGGTGTATTGATTCGCACATTCACCATCAACGATATAGTCGGTATAGAAGAGATTCACATCCTGTCCGCAGTTGTCTACAGCTTCTACTTCAGACACTCCTACTTCTTCGTCACACTGAACAACCAGGTCATCAGGAAGTACGGTGAATACAGGAGCAATAGTGTCCTCTACGAGAATAACCTGTTGAACAGAAGTTGAGTTTCCACAAGCATCGGTAGCAGTCCAGATACGAGTGAGTTCATATGAACATTCGTTGAACAGCTCGGGACCTTGATTTCCCTGGAGGAAGATTTCTCCCCAGCCTTGAACTTCTTCGCCATCGAAGAAACCATTGGTGTACATACGAGTGTACATTCCCCATTCGGTATTGCGGTTGTTGGCAACATGTCCAACCTGGAATCCACTGTTTACAGGATAAGCAGCCTGAGACAAGTTCAGGTAGAATCCTTCATAATCAAGAATTCCTGTGAGTTTACTTTGATCAGCATCAATTACGTAGTAGTTCCATTCGGTGTGTTCTGCTGTTACAAGATTGTTGTCATCAACATAAATTCCACCATTGGTACTCCACTCATCCCAGTTCTTACCTTGTTTCAACCAGATGTTTACTTCCCAACCTTTATTCGGGTAGGTAGTGCTGTACACCTCGCCATACAATTGTGCGGTTCCGTTGGGGAACTCAACAAATGCAGCATCACTTTGGAATGCATATTCGTCAGAACCAGGAATGAAAGTAGGAATGGAAAGAGCATAGTTGTCGCCAATAGCAGTAGTTATGCTGGCAAAACTCTGTACACCCATTACTTCCTCGAAGGTTACAGTAACATCATCATCACAATTATCAATGGCCTGAAGCATTACCGGCTCCGGTACATCTTGCGGACACTGTACGGTGAGATCTTCAGGAACTGAAGTAAACTCAGGAGCAGTAGTGTCGATGATGGTGATAACCTGAGTGAATGAGGTTGTATTTTCGCAGGTATCAGTAGCTGTCCATGTTCTGTACAGCGTGTAAGCCTGCGGGCAGTCACCTTCTTCTGTAGATTCAGTAAGAACCACAGTAACTGCTTCGTCACAATTATCAGTAGCTGTTACATCGGCAGGAGCAGGGATTTCTTCGTCACACTCATAAGTAGCATCTTCCGGAAGATTGCCCAATACTGGAGCAACAGTGTCGATCAGGTTGATGTACTGTTCGTGAACGGCAACGTTTCCACATTCGTCAGTAGCTGTCCAGATGCGTTGGATAACGCCCGGGCAACCGCCTGAAAACTCGGTTTCTTCAAAAGTGATGGTAACATCGCTGCAATTGTCAGTAGCTGTTACGACTGCCGGATCCGGAACATTTGCGCAGTCTGCATCGATGTTGGCAGGTGCATTGTCGAATACCGGAGCAACATTGTCGTTGTAGGTAATCGTCTGAACGCATTCGCTGCTGTTTCCACACTCGTCAGTAGCAAGGTAAGTGCGGATGATGGTTCCGGAGCACTCATCGCCTTCGGCAACATCGCCCACGTGAGTGATGGTTACCAGACCACAGTTGTCAGTGGCAGAAACCAAAGAGATGTCGGCTGCAGGAACATCGTCGATACAGTCGTAGTTAGCGTCGGCAGGACATTCGGTAATAACCGGAGCCTGTTCGTCAACGATGGTGATGATTTGCGTTGCAGAAACTTCATTTCCACAGCTGTCAACGGCATCCCATGTACGAACGATAACGTATTCCTGCGGACAGTTGCCGGCAGTTTCTTCTTCGTTGAAGTTAACGACTACGTCAGCGTCGCAGTTATCTGTTGCAGTAACGGTGGCCGCAGCCGGAACCTCTTCTTCACAAGAAAGGGTAAGATCGGCAGGAACGCCATCCAGAACAGGAGCGCTGTCATCAAGGATGGTAATGGTTTGGATATACTTCTGAAGGTTGCCACATTCGTCGATGGCATCGTAAGAGCGGGTGATAACTCCGTCGCACTCAGAACCAATCAGAATGTCGTCAGCAAAAGTAATGACTACCAGTCCGCCACAGTTGTCAACTGCTTCGAGCGCTGAGGCATCGGGAGCAGGAACTTCATCGTAACACTCCAGGAACAAGTCTTCGGGAGTAACTGTAAATTCAGGAGCAGTAGTGTCTTCAACGGTGATGGTTTGGTTGGCGATGTTTGTGTTTCCACATTCGTCAACAGCAATCCAGTAACGTTCAATTTCGTAGAGACATTCGGTTTGAAGGTTGTTTTCTTCACATTCTTTATCAACGTTCACGTCACCGTGTCCGCTAACAGCAACACCATTAAAAAATCCGTTGTAGTTGAACCAACCCGACATACCGAAGTTTGCGTTTTTGTTGTTGGCAGCAATTCCACACTGGAAACCGTAGAGGTGGTTAACAGGGTAGTGGGAAAGTTGCAGGAATGATCCGTTAAAATCACCGGCGCCAATCAGAAATGAATTGTTGTTGTCCATTTCGTAGTAGCTCCAGTCGAGGTAGTTGTCACCGGCCAACAGCAGATCATCTTTGTAAAAGCGACCCAATGCACTCCATTCAGCCCAGGTGCGTTTGTCTTTTAGTGTAATGAACACGAGCCACTGCTGAGCAGGGTTGTCCATTGCCTGAACAGTACCGGTTAAAAGGGCAGTGCCATCGTTGTAAACTTCAAAAGTTCCGGGCTCGCTGAAGACGTAGTAATCGGTAGCTCCGGGGAAGTTGAACAGAACAACGCTCCAGTCAACTCCCGGACCAATTGCATCAGTAACTACACAGGTAGTGTCGCCACCTTCAAGAGAAGTTTCAAAAGACCAGATTAACACTTCATCCGAACAATTGTCGGTAGCGGTGAAATCTTCCATTTCAGGAACATCATCGGCACATTCAACAGAGAAATCTTCGATGTCACCATCGAATTCAGGAGCTGTGGTATCAACTACATTGATCACCTGAACCAGCTCTGAAGTGTTGCCACAGTTATCGGTAGCAGTGATGGTGCGGAAAATTGTGTAATATCCTGAGCAGTCACCAGGCTCGGTGCTGTCCGAAACATTTACTTCCGGTGCGCTGTCGCAGTTGTCTTCAACCAGGAAAGTAGGTGCATCAACAGCGTCACATTCTACAGTGATTTCTTCATCTGCTATAATAGACGGAGCATCTTCATCTACAACAGTGATGATTTGAACACAAGACAAATCAACTGGTGGTACTCCGGCAGGAGCAACCAGATTCCATGTACGAGTTATGATGGTTGGGCATTCGCCGGTAATTTCATCGGTAAACGTCGACCCATAGATTCCCTGTGGATCACCCGTGATTTCAGCCTCGCCTGTATTAGCAGGAGTGATCGACTCATCACACGAAATGGTAATATCTTCCGGACATTCAATATCTACACAAACTTCCAGGATTGCTGAAATTGAAGGGCTCAATTCGAAACAACCTTCCTGCACGTCGGCATCAATATCATCGATGTTGTTTCCGACTTCAAGTCCGGTAATTTCACCTGAATATGAAATTCCGTAGAATTCATAAGTACCGGCTGCATATCCGTTCAGGTCAAAAGCACCTGATTCATTAATTTCAAGTATGGTTCCATCTGTATCAGCAAAGATGTAAGCGTAAAATTCGCTTGGAGCAAGAACATCGTTGAATAACTGCACAGACATGTCTGCATCGTAAGTGCAAAATGTAGTCTGGCTGAGCAAGTTCGGATTGAATCCAATTATACCAGCCTGGCAGAAGAAAGTAGAGAAACTGCTTCCTTTGATGAAAACTCCCGAATCGTATACCTGATCGGAAGCATCGGCAATGGCAAATTTAAAAGAGTACATCTCTCCGGGTGTAACGGAAATCTGGGCAGTTAAAACAACTGAGAAACCATCATAAGCGATGGTGGTTCCTGAAGCGTTGTCAACATAATATCCCGGATAATACGGAGTACAGTTACCACCGTTGTTATTGATGTTGTTGATGGTTACAGGTTCTGTGGTACCGGGTATAAGCGCTACGTTTTGTCCCGTGTAATCTCCACCTTCAGGATTTGGACCGGTAACAAAGAATCCGAATACATCATTGTATTCCGAACATACCCATTCCGGATATTCTTCCGAAGCGAAAGAATACTGAACGGTAATGTTGTTATCGCTGGGTTCGAAATCGAATTCCAGAAGACATACATCATTTAAGGGTTGGTTTACCAAAGGGGCGAGGTCCGGATCACCACCGTTTCCGGTTTGTACACCCAGGTTTCCGGGTGCAGATCCGGCGGCATCTGATGCAAGACCAGTGGTCAGTAATACTCCGTCTGATAATCCAATATTGGTGCTGTTTCCATTGGAAAAAATTCCAGCACCATTGGTACCGCAATCTAAAGTTACATTGGATACAGTGACACCGCCGCCAATAATCGCATTGGCCATGTCATTGGCTGTAACCGCCGTATTGACATTCAACTGCGCTGAAACCTGTGTTGTAAAGAACAAACACAGTACGCCAAATGTCATAATGAGGGTTGAGTACAAATTTCTCATAACTGTTGTTTTTGTTTTCGTTGAATTAGATTAGTCATTCTTCTTAATAGCCTTACCTGCCAAAACTTCTGTCAGGTGTGCATTCCATTCAGCCACCGACCATTCGGGCTGATTTTCTCCTCTCACTAGCATAATCACTTTATTTTCATGAGGCAAAGCGCGCAAAATGAAATTCTCACCAGATCTTTCCTGAAAATAGGTGGTCATTTCACTCCCGCTTTCGAAGTTCAGATGACTTACATCGAATTCAAAGCGGCCATCGGGTACATCTTTTTCTGAGATTTGAACGATACCATCATTGTTTAAGGTGGCTGTTCTTGAGTCCTGAGCAATTCCGCTGGCGGAAAAAATCAGGATCATAACAAAGCTTAACAGGGCTGAAAAGCCTATTAACTTACTTGGAACGAAGCTGTGTTTCATGTTGAAAGTGTTTGTTGCGAAATGTTTCATTTAATCGACTTATCTAAAAATATTGACGACAAATGTCGACTTATCTTAGATGATTGTCAAGTTTTTTCTTTTTTTACTGTCCCGATAGAAGGGTAGCGCCTGTACATCAGTGGGTTCAGTTTCTGACAGGTGAAAGCATTCAGACTGGTGTTAAATGTTAATCATAGCGTTTCCAGATGTTAACGTGTCTATTCAGCAGGTTTGTGTTGTTCAAACAATAGACTGTTAAAAACCTGTTCGCGATTAATTTATCACTTTTGTGTCGGGAAGCAGAGAAGAGTCCAAAAAAAGAGCTGCTACGTAAATTGGTTACGTACCGGAGTATGAATTTTGCTAAAAATTAAAACTATGGCGACCATTAAAGTGGGGCAGAAGGCTCCCGATTTTGAATTTATTTCTACCTCAGGAGAGCGGAAGATGTTGTCGGATCTGCGTGGAAATAAAATAATTCTATACTTTTATCCGAAAGATAGCACTCCGGGATGTACGGCTCAGGCATGTAACCTTCGTGATGCTTATGCGAATTTTCAACAGTCGGGCATTGAGGTAATTGGTGTTAGTGCGGACTCCGAAAAGAAACACAGCAACTTCAGCGATAAGTACAAGTTGCCGTTTCCGCTGGTTGCCGATACCAATCGGGAGGTCATTCAGAAATACGGAGTGTGGGGAGAGAAGAAATTTATGGGCCGGGTATTCGACGGTATAATAAGGACAACATTTATAATCGATGAAAATGGAATCGTGCAACATGTCATCAATAAAGTCAAAACCAAAACGCACGCAGAACAAATCAACGAACTACTTAACGATAAATAATACAGACTATGGCTACTGATGCGAAAAGTGAAAAAATGAAAGCCCTCCAGCTGACCATCGATAAACTCGAGAAGTCATTCGGAAAAGGCTCGGTTATGAGATTGGGCGATGAGGCCGTCATCCAGGTGGAAGCAATTTCATCGGGTTCGGTGACGCTGGATATGGCCCTTGGAGTGGGCGGCTTCCCCAAAGGAAGGGTAATTGAAATCTACGGCCCGGAATCTTCTGGTAAAACTACACTCGCCATACATGCGATGGCAGAGGCCCAAAAGATGGGTGGGGTAGCAGCAATGATCGATGCTGAACACGCGTTCGACCGTTTTTATGCCGAGAATCTTGGCGTCAACACCGAGGAACTTTTGATTGCTCAGCCGGACAATGGTGAACAGGCACTCGAAATTGCAGAAAACCTGATTCGTTCGGGTGCTGTGGATATCCTTGTAATTGATTCGGTTGCGGCACTAACCCCACGGGCTGAAATCGAAGGAGAAATGGGCGACTCCCAAATGGGACTACAGGCCCGGCTGATGTCGAAAGCACTGCGTAAACTCACCGGTACGATCAGCAAAACAGGTTGCTGCTGCATATTCATCAATCAGTTGCGTGAAAAGATTGGAGTAATGTTCGGAAACCCGGAAACCACCACCGGCGGAAATGCGCTTAAATTCTATTCATCCATCCGTCTGGACATCCGGCGCATCAGCCAGATTAAAGAAGGCGATAATGTTATCGGAAACCGCACGCGTGTGAAGGTTGTAAAGAATAAGGTAGCTCCGCCATTCCGCAAAGCAGAATTTGATATAATGTATGGTAAGGGAATCTCCAAGTCGGGAGAAATTCTGGATCTGGCCGTTGATCTGGCCATTGTTAAAAAGAGCGGTTCGTGGTTCAGCTACGGAGAAACCAAACTCGGCCAGGGAAGAGATGCCGTGAAATTACTGCTGGAAGACAATCCCGAACTGATGGACGAACTGGAGGGTA
>CALDPJ010000037.1 GCA_937911795.1 uncultured Flavobacteriales bacterium
TGAACTTCCCTGATTAGCGTTGACCGGTTAGACATTAGTTATGATCAAAAATAGTTAATACTGGCCGCTCTTCAACAGGTAAGCCTTTCCAGTAGTTTTCATACTCTTTGGGATTCATTTTAAAGATATGATTATGAGGTCTTTGATTGTTATATTGGTGAACAGCTTTCTTCACATCACTCTTCAGTGCAGCAAAAGTTAGTGGTTTCCAGTGATCCAGATATTCTTCTTTTATGGTACGGTTTATCCTTTCGGCGTAAGCATTTTCCTGGGCACAAAGCCCCATGCTGACCTTTACCGTATTTTCTTTTAAGAGCTTCAGGTATTCGCTGTAGATGTACTGGCTGCCACGATCAGAGTGATGGATCCGAGGTGGACCATGTTGCCCTAGTGCCATCATCAAAGCATTAAGATTGGCCGTAGCCCGCATATGATCAGATACCTGATAGCCTACTATAGTTTTGGTGTACACATCAATGATGAACACTGCGTAATAAAAGCGCTGACCTACTTCTATGTAGGTGATATCGGATTGCCACACCATATTGGGAGCATTGACCTTTAAGCCACCAATCAGATTGGGGTAGTATACCTGAGCCGGATAGGTAGTTCTGCGATAGTTCTTCTTCCGATTCAGTCGGTATCCTAAGCCCATCATAGTGTCTATAAAACGGTCACGGCCTATAAAAGCAGGCTTTAAAGTATCATACATTTTCTGCACCCCACAACCGGGATGGGCTTTACGCAGTTCATCGGCTTCTACCAATAGGTTAGAAAAGTTTTGGTCAAAAACCTCCTGCCGTCTGGAATACTGCTGCACGGCTTGCTTGGTGATACCGATGGTTTGGTAAAGTTGGTTCAGGGAATAGCTCATTTTGACTTTCTTTTCCCGGAACCTTCCGATTGTGGGGTGCTGTAGTTTTTTTTGATGTCGATATCCAGTTCATCTTTAGCTACCTCGATCATCTGCTCCAGGTAATCGATCATGATCTGCTTGCGACCTACCACGCTCTCCAGTTCCTTGATGCGCTTTTCCAGCTCCTTTACTTTCTTTTCGCTGCTGTCTTTCATTTCTATAATCCTATAGCCCTTTTCGCTAAAAGTAGAATATTTATAAATCCACTTATAGATATTCTGAACATGAACTCCGTGAAGCTTGGAAAGCTCGTTCACACTGAATTTACCTGATTCAAAATCCCGGACAAGTTTGACTTTAAACTCTTCCGAAAACTTCCGCCTTTTACGGATTGATTGTTTGCTGATTTTCATATTGACTCACTTTAAAGTGGTCAACCTATATCAGGGACGTACAACTCCTAACTCATCACTCCTAACTCTCCTATCTGGTATTTTTGAGCGAGAATGAGTGCGAGAGTGAGTGAAAATTGCTCCTTTCTCATAACGCCTCACTCATAACTCATAACTCCTCACTCATAATTCAGATCTCCGATTTCATCACTCACCACTTCAGCCTTACCACCCACAAACGGCAACGTCACCTTCGACGGGTACTTCGCGCTCTGGTGCAGATAAATTTCAACCGAGTCGCTGAGCCTTCCGCTGTCATCGAAATAAGCAGGGTTCACCTCAAAATTTCCTTTGTCTAGTCCGGCTACCGAAATCCTGATCCGGCTGCCCGCTCTGAATTTCCAACCCACCGGCATCAGGTCGAAGCGCATTTTAACCGGATCTCCGTCTGCAAACGGACGTTCGCGATGGTACTTGGCGATATATCCATGCCACGGAAGTTCGGGTTTCAATTCATAATCCACACCCAGTTGTTCAGCCATGTCGCATTCCTCATTCCACGAAGCCCGAAGCTGTCCTTCAGAAACATAGTAAGCACGGCCATCAGCGGTAACTTCTTCAAGATAAACAAACAAGTCAGCATCGGGACGGTTGGAGGTGATATACAATTCTACAATCGGATGACCGATAACATCAGTATCCTGTTCCAGCACTTCGCTATCATAAATCGTCGCATGTGCATCAATTTGGGTTCTTTCCATCGGATCTTTCGGAGTTCCGGATGCCATCGTCCATCGGTTGAAGCCCTTTTTCCCGTAACTGGAACTGTGCAGTGTATCTACAGAAATAACGTCCATACCTGCATTTGTGGGAGTGCGGATTAAATTTCCGTTTTGCAAATAAAAAGCTGTATTCATTACCTCTTCCGGGGGCCATTGTTCTTCCGTTCTCCAGCCATTATTTACGATATACAGTTCCACCGGGTCTAACTGGTCCCATCCGTTTTCGATTTCCTTCAGATAGCGGTCAAAAAACATGAGATGTTGTTGAGCAATGATTTCATTCAGCTTTTCGTCAAATCCGGTGAACTTGCGTTGTTTGTTCGACATTCCCGACATATGGAATCCCGGAGTGATCAACATCCGGTGATTGTTTAAATGCTGAGAAGATGCGAACAACTGTGTGGTACTGCGCGAGAAACCATCGAACCACCGACCGATGTGAAATACTGGTATTCCGGATTCATGAACCGATTGCAGATAATATCCCGGAGCTACATCGCGAAAAGTAAAGCCCTCATAATCGGGGTGACTGGTTTTGCTGTCGAAAAATCCAAATTTATCGCCCATTAAATCGGTTACCTGAATATTTCCCAGATGCTGACGGGTAGCTTTCCAGTACAGGTGTTTAGTACGATTGTTATGATCTTTATACCGCGGTTTTGCATCAGCCTCAAAAATGGTGGAGTCGATCATCGGCCATTCGTCATGAATTTTTCCATCACCATCTTCATCTACAACCGGAGCAGCAGGAAAATAAAATCGACCGAGATCGCTGTAGTTGATCGTTATATCCTGTAGCCGCTCACTGAATTTATTCATCCATCTGTTGGCTGTAATTCCACCGGGTTTATATGAGGCGGTGAATGATTCAGTAAAAATCACCTCAGGGGCAATACATTTTAGCGCTTCGGGCTGTTGAGCAGCTGTGGCATATTGTGCCCACCCCATATATGATTCGCCGAGCATTCCAACATTTCCGTTGCAGAATGACTGATCTGCCACCCATTCGATGAGTTCTTTACCATCTGGTCCGTGCTGTGGGTCCAATGGCATTTGCTGCCCAAAAGAAGCCCCCGTTCCACGCATATCAGCTGCAACTACCACATAACCATGTTTCAATAATTCGCTAATGGATTTGGAATATCGCTCCTGATCCAGCAACGTGTTCCACCCCAATCCGCCGATCCATCCGATGGTTCTGAAAAGCAGGCCCACATCCGGAGCAATATACGCCCGGCCGTAAGGAGTCATTTTGAATATCACCGGAAAAGAGTCGCGTTCCGGGCCTTTTGTTGGCATGTAAACATCCACTGCAATACGCGTGGAATCCGAAAGCATAACGTACTGACTTGTTCTTTCATAGCTCCTGAAATTCGGTTCATCAGGACTCGTGTATTCCGTCATCTGGCTCCAGCCAAAAAAAGGAAGTAGCAGCATTGGAAATGCAATCAAAAAATTTGCGTTCACTATTGCGATTAAATTTGTCTGTTGCGAATTACAACAGTAAAGATATGCGGTTTGTTCTACTTGTTGAAAACGTAAAGCCCGCATCCATTTACGGGGAGCTGCAACCGACGAACCCTATCAGGAAATAAATTCGAGCCCCTTCAGCATCAGTTTTCCGGCAGCTGGGTTTGTTCCGAGCGGGATGTTGTGCACATCACACAACCGCATCAGCATATTGATATCCGGTTCATGCGGATGCTTATCCAGCGGATCTCTGAAAAACAGAACCATTCCTATTTTACCTTCTGTAACCTGGGCTGCTATCTGTGCATCTCCGCCAAGTGGTCCGGACTGAACACGCTCTACCTGAAGTCCGGCCTGGATTACATGACTGCCGGTGTTTCCTGTAGCGATGATATCGATATCCTTTCTTCTGAATAAGGTGATGTGATCCATCAGGAACTTCACCATTTCGGCTTTTTTGCCATCGTGGGCAATTACTGCAATTTTCATAGTACAAAGTTAGGCACCTGATTCAGCAATGGAGTTATGTTAGTGTTACGATTGAACCTACTGAATAAAAAAAGGTGCAATCGAAAGACCGATTGCACCCCAACCTAAATACAAACCAAAATCAAATTATTTCGAATCGTTCTTTGCACTTTCGTAACGTCGGCTCACTTCTTCCCAATTGACCACTTCCCAGATGGCTGAGAGATAATCTCCACGTTTGTTCTGGTACTTCAGGTAATACGCATGTTCCCA
>CALDPJ010000038.1 GCA_937911795.1 uncultured Flavobacteriales bacterium
AAATTTACTGGAACGAATTTCCACTGACCATTGCCGATGGATCAACCCCGCTGGAACTCATCGATCCAGAAGAAATCGGGCAAGTGGATGTTCTGAAAGGACCTCAGGGAAGTATTTATGGTGAAGGCCACGGTGGGGCGATGTTGTTCAGAACAAAGATGGCTCCGTATGGAAAATTGCGGGCTTCGGCCAATTACCAGCTCGGCTCCTACGGAATGGAAAAACAAACCATTTCGTTCTCTACCAGCTCAAAAAAAACAGCCGTTTCGCTGAACTATTTCCGGTACCGCCACGATGGTTACCGCGCGCAGGAATCGGTGCGCAAAGATCAGCTCAACCTGATTACGCGGTTCCGGCCTGCAAGCAATCGAGAAATCAATTTGTTCTTTATGTATTACGATGGCTCGTGGGATTTGCCCGGAGAGCTGGATTCATTGACGGCTGCCACCAATCCTCGAAGCGCAAGCCCCTACGCGATTCAAAACGACACGCGCGTTGACCGCAAATGGCTGCGACTCGGCTTGTCAAACAAAATCCACTTTAACGAACGTTTTTATAATTTCTCGGCAGTTTTTCTTCACTCAACCACCAAGTTAAATCCTTATGGCACCTCACAGTTTTACAATGGGTTCAAGGATGAAGGTTCGAACGGGTATGGAGTGCGCACCATTTTCGGGTATGACATCGATCATGAAGAAGCCGGAATCCACTTTATGCTGGGAGGTGAATTTCAACGTGATCTGAACGCGTTGGTGGAAATGGACCTCAACAATGGTGAGTCCGGAAATCTGCGCACCAGCGACGAAACCCTGAGCCGGAACATCAATTTGTTTTTCAAAACCGTAACGCATCACCGGCGAAAACTTGTTCTGGATGCATCTCTCGGATTACTGGCTACCTATTTCGATCGCGACGATCTGCTGGCCGATACCACACAAAACCGATCGCTGCGCAGGCATTTTGAACCGGTTTTACTCCCGATGATCTCCATGCGCTATCTGCTGACTGATAAATACGCGGTTTACGCGCTCGTCAGTCGTGGTGTCTCCACTCCAACCTTGTGGGAAATCCATTCAAGCTCTGCTATTGAACCGGAACGAAGTGACCATTTTGAGCTGGGAATTCGCGGGAGTCTTGTCGCCGACAAGGTGCTAATCAATCTGAACGGATACACCACCCGGATCAACAATGCCATTACCGAACAACCCGACGAAGCGGGATTCAGTACTTTTCAAAACACCGGCTCGCTGGAACTTCGGGGACTTGAAACTGAAATAAAATTCAGGCACAGAGGAACACCTCAGCAATGGTTGTCGCTGTTGAATATCGGACTCAATCTGGGCGTGCAGAATTATACTTTCAATGAATTTATTACGACTTCTGAAGATTTCAGCGGAAATGAAATTCCTGGAATTCCCCGTGTTAATTATAGCGTTGTTGGCGATGTATCACTAAAAGGACGACTATCGCTGCGGGCCAGTTACCGATTTTTCGACCCTGTTCCGCTCAACAACGAAAATTCAGATTATTCTCAACCCTATGATTTATTGGACATGAGAATTGGATATCTGCTTCCGATCGGTGATATGTTTTTTATTGATTTGTATGTTGGATCAGAAAACATGCTGGATGTCGGCTATTCTTCTTTTTTCAGGTTAAATGCCAACGAAGGGCGGTATTTTAATCCGCAGGCCGGCCAAACGTTTTATGCGGGCCTGAAATTCACCTTCGAAAAAAACAATCAGCTCATTCAGTAATCAGGCGGGTTTCTTACCTTCATAAAATGAAATGGACCACTGCTTTGACTTTTCCAGCGATACTTATTCTTTTTGCTTCCGGATTGTGTTATCCTCCGGCGATCCCATCCCGTACAGATGTTGACAAACTTCAGCTACCCGAAGGATTTAGTATTTCAGTATACGCCGAAGATATTACCAATGCCCGCTCCCTCGCCAAAGCAAACGATCAACTCATTTTTGTCTCCACGCGGCAGAAAGGAATGCTCCACGCGCTGATCGATGAAAACAAGGATTACATCTCCGACCGCCATGTTGTTTTTGCCGACGACCTCGATACTCCCAACGGAATAGCGTATCACGAAGGAGATTTGTTTGTAGCACTGCTGAACAAAATCATCGTTTACAGAGATATTGAAGATAATTTAAAGGAGGATGCACCTTATGAAGTCATTTACGATCAATTGCCGGATGAAACGCATCATGGCTGGAAATACCTGAACATCGGGCCGGACAACAAATTGTATTTCGGCGTTGGCGCTCCGTGTAACCAATGTGAACGCGAAGAAGAAATTTTCTCCACCATCTGCCGGATCAACATGGACGGCACCGGATTTGAAATTTATGCACATGGAAT
>CALDPJ010000039.1 GCA_937911795.1 uncultured Flavobacteriales bacterium
CCTGTGCAATTTCATCTTCGGTTTCTGCCAGCGGTGTCGTAAGTGTTTCTGACAATTCGTAGCCCTCATCGGTTTTCTCGAACTGATAAGGTAAGTTGTACTGCACTTTCGATGGATCCTGACTAAATACCACGGTTCCCGGTACCGGCATTCTTGCAGATGGCGTATTTCGCTGGATCAATACGGTTGAATCGCCGAAATGGAATGGATCCATTCCATAATCCACATATGCTTCAACGGCCGGCGAACGATACATATCGGGCATGTATTCATAACCCGGACTGTTTCGATCGTTGGTACAAGCCGAAAGCAATGTTGCCGCTAAAAGGACAACAGACACCGGCAAATAGTTATGATTAAGTCTCTTCATAGCAGGTTAGCTTTCAATTTCTCGTTCACTGATTTCAATGATTCCGCTTGACTTCAGAATTTCTTTCAACTGCTCATCGGTATGAGCATGGTTGTCGGCGGTATGAATTTCAACAACAAACTTATCGTCGGTAGTACGCGGATCAGGATTCGAGGCCGGCATTCCGGGCAGTGTTCCGTTTCGCAACAGGTAAGTGATGGCCATACCGTGTGCCGCACAAAGTACGGTGAACTCAAAAGCAATAGGAATAAATGAAGGAAGGTTCTGTATCAAACTAAAGCTTGGCTTCCCCCCGATGTTCATCGGCCAGTCCTGAATCATAAAATACCACATTCCGAGTAAGGCAAGGCTTAATCCGGTGAAGCCGAACATGAAGGAAACAATTCCCATTCGCGTTCTTTTGACCCCGATAATTGGATCGATACCGTGCACCGGGAAAGGCGAGTATACTGTTTTGACCTTAATTCCCAGGGTGCGCAATTCTTTTGCCGCCTCCAGGAGAACGTGGTCATCGTCGTACATTGCGTGCAATATCTTGTTTGCCATCTTCTACTTATTAATGAGCCGATTCATCATTCTTATAACTTTCTCCGCTGATCTTCAGAATTGATTTCAATTCATTGAGTGCCAGAACCGGGAAGAATCTTGCGAAGCATAAAAACAGCGTAAAGAAAATTCCGATGGTTCCTACAAATACACCTATATCCACCCAGGTCGGATAAAACATCGTCCAGCTTGAAGGAACATAATCGCGGTGCAAAGAGGTAACGATAATTACAAAGCGCTCGAACCACATACCGATGTTTACTACAATCGACAGGATGAAAGTAGCGGTAAGGTTGGTTCTGATTTTCTTGAACCAGAACAACTGCGGACTGATCACATTGCACGTCATCATCGTCCAGTAAGCCACCATGTAGGGGCCTGAAAAACGGTTGATAAAAGCATAGGATTCGTACTCCACACCCGAGTACCAGGAAATAAATAGCTCGGTGAGGTATGCAACCCCCACTATAGAACCCGTAACAATGATTACGATGTTCATATACTCAACATGTTTAATGGTGACGTAGTTCTCGAGCCTCATTGTTTTCCGCATCACCAGCATCAGTGTCAGTACCATGGCGAATCCGGAAAATACCGCTCCGGAAACGAAGTAAGGTGGAAAGATCGTGGTGTGCCATCCGGGAATTACGGAAGTAGCAAAGTCCATGGATACGATGGAGTGAACGGAGAAAACCAGTGGTGTTGCCAGACCAGCCAGCACCAGTGATACTTCTTCAAAGCGCGTCCAGTGTTTTGCTTTTCCGGACCAGCCGAAACTGAGGATGCCGTAAATTTTCTTTGGAAGTGGCTTGATCATCCGGTCGCGGATAGTAGCAAAATCAGGAATCAACCCAATGTACCAGAATACGAGCGATACCGAAAAGTAAGTTGAGATCGCAAAAACGTCCCACAGTAGTGGTGAGTTAAAGTTCACCCACAGCGAACCAAACTGGTTGGGCAACGGAAGCACCCAGTAAGCTACCCAGATTCGCCCCATGTGGATCCCCGGGAAAAGCGCCGCCATCATTACCGCGAAAATCGTCATCGCCTCAGCCGACCGGTTGATGGCCATTCTCCAGCGCTGACGAAACAGCAGCAATACCGCAGAAATCAATGTTCCGGCGTGGCCGATACCTACCCACCATACAAAGTTGGTGATATCCCATGCCCATCCTACCGTTTTATTCAATCCCCAGACACCGATACCGGTTGCGATCAGGTAAACAATACATCCCAATCCCCACAGGCCAATTAACCCGGCGATACTGATCAGCACGTACCACATTCTGGGGGCTTTGTTTTCGATGGGACTGACGACGTCCACGGTTATATCGTGGTAGGATTTGTGACCTAAGATCAGTGGTTCCCGAATCGCTGCTTCTTTGTGCATAGTAGGCTCTGATTTATGCTTCTGATGATTCTACTTCGTTTCTAACTTTCAACATATAGGCAATGTTCGGCCGTGTACCAATCTCCTCAAGCGCGTAGTAACCTCTTTTGCTGTCGTGATTTTTGCGTGCTCTTGAGTTTTTATCGTTGATGTCACCAAAAGTGATGGCATCGGTAGGACAGGCTTCTGCACAGGCGGTTTGAATGGCACCATCCTGAACCGGTTTCCCGGCTTTTTTCGCTTCCAGCTTTCCGCCCTGAATGCGCTGAATACACATGCTGCATTTTTCCATTACACCACGTGCGCGCACCGTTACGTCAGGATTCAAAACCATTCGCATGGTAGCGTCCTGCGCAGGATTGACTTCTGTAAATTTCTTGTATCCCTGATAGTTGAACCAGTTGAACCGGCGCACTTTGTACGGGCAGTTGTTGGCACAATATCTCGTTCCGATACAACGGTTGTAGGTCATCTGGTTGATTCCCTCGTTGCTGTGTGTGGTAGCTACAACCGGACAAACCGTTTCGCATGGAGCGTGATTA
>CALDPJ010000040.1 GCA_937911795.1 uncultured Flavobacteriales bacterium
TACAATAAGCTCAAGATTATCTTTTGCCGGCAAGGCGGCATTATGCATCAGCGGCTTAACCAATTCCCGTCGTACAGGTGATTTCAGACCATAGAATGAAAATTGATTACGCATGTAAACCGCCTGTTGGGCAGCTATTTCAGGGTTCGCATTTGCCGAAAAGGCGCACTCTACATTTAATATAAATGAATTCACAGAGTAAAAATATTAAAAATCAGTATCATTGATTAAAATGAAATTGATCGAATCATAAAAAAAACAGAATTCGCGATCTTCATAAAACGTAGAAATCTACACCACGAACCACGACAAAAATTCTATATTAGCGGGCTATGATAAATACGCTTACCACCGACACGATAATAAAACTTTTAAGCACAAAACCCCACATTGTCATAACCATCCACAAGGGGCCTGACGGCGATGCCATTGGCAGCGGTTTAGGCTGGATGCACATATTGGCTAACGCCGGAATGAGAGCGACCCTTATTGCACCCGATTCCTACCCCGAGTTTTTGAAATGGATGCCCGGAAATGAAACGGTAATTGTGTTTGAATCTCAAAAAGAAACTGCGCTAAAAGCCATCGATGCCGCTGATTTAATTTTCTGTCTCGATTTTAATTCGCCTTCGAGAATGGGTGATTTGGCGGAAGCCGTAACCACCGCCAACAAACCGATTGTTGTTGTAGATCATCACCAGCAGCCCGATGATTTTGCACAGGGTTACTATACCGACGACACGGCCAGCAGCACCGCCGAGATGATTTACCGTCTTTGCGAAGCTCTGGAATGGGAGCAACATATTGATCACAACGCTGCAATATGCCTCTACACTGGCATTGTAACAGATACCGGATCATTTAGATTTTCATCTGTCAGTCCGCGCTTAATGCGCATCGCCGCAGACCTGATGGAAAAAGGCATTGACCACACTCGCATTTATCGCGAAGTGTACGACAGCAATACCTTCGAAAGATTAAAATTGCGCGGATTCGCCCTTTCAGAAAAACTGGTATTTCTTCCCGAATCAGCCACAGCTTTTATAGCTTTGGAAGAAAAGGAATTGAAAAAATTCAACTATCAAAAAGGTGATACCGAAGGACTTGTAAACTACGCCCTGAGCATTGATGGTGTGGGTTTGGCGGCATTCTTTGCAGAAAAAGACGGGATGATCAAAATCTCTCTGCGAAGCAAAGGAAATTACGACGTAAACCAATTCGCCCGCAAACATTTTGAAGGGGGCGGACACATAAATGCAGCGGGGGGTCGCAAGATGGATACTATGAAAAATACCATAGCTCATTTTAAAGAAATTGTGGCCGGCGAAGCTAATAAAATCAAAGCCTCTATATGAACTGGATTACAAAATCGGTATTGATTTTTGCATCTTTAGCTCTCCTTTCCTCATCTTGCGAAAACAATGTAAAAAATCAACCACGAACATATACTCAGGAAGAATTGCTGGATGCCAACCGTAAAATGGTCAATAGCGAATCTGATTATATCGACGAGTTTATAGCCCGAAACGATTGGAAAATGGAAAAGTCGGCTACCGGTTTGCGCTACCAAATTTACCATGACAGCGCCGGCGTGTCGCCCACTCCCGAGATGATTGCGACGGTAACGTATCGCGCATATTTGCTCGACAGCACCGAAGTGGGCAATACGGCCATCAGCGGTCCTCAGCAATTTAGAATTGGTCACGATGCCGTAATCAGCGGGCTACACGAGGCCGTAACGCTTCTTTCACCGGGCGATAGCGCTCGGTTTATAATGCCTGCGTATCTCGCCTACGGTCTTACCGGCGATAAAAACATTCCATCAAATGCAGCTATCTTATACGATCTCTCGCTTATCAGTATTGAGTAGGTTTTGCCTCCCGGCGATGGTGATTTGCTTAATGGCATGCACAAATCATCCGAAATATCAAACCCTGCCCGATGGAAGCAAATGGCGGTTGCTCGCTTTTGGCGAACAAAAAACAAAACTCGATTCAGCCGAACTTGTTTACCTTGATGGGTTGATTTTATCAAAAACCGGCGACACGATTCGCTATTTTTACAACGAGCCTTTTACCAAAACCGATGATCCTTTGTGGAACATTCTGAGAGTGCATTTTGCGGGCGATAGTCTTGAGTATATTTCCGCTTCTGAAGACATGCTTCATTCGGAAAACCGGGCGCAGGATACCCTCACGTATTTTTTGCGCATTGACCGTATGCGAACTTTAAAGCGGGTACGCGATGATAGATTTATCGAACTCACAAAACTCGACAGCATTATCCGGTCTGATACAGTTGCCACGAATTATACAGAGTACAAAGGAGTGTATTTGCGCAGTCTTTTCGCTCCTGATACGGCAGCAGTTCGGGATGGAAGGGAACTCCTTCTTCAATACCGTGGCACTACCCTTTCGGGGAAAGTGTTTGACGACAGCAACCGCGGGGAAGGTCCGCTTCGATTTGTAATGGGCAATGAAAATCAAGTTATTGCAGGTATAGAACTCGCTCTTGAAAAAATGCACAGAAAAGAGAAAATGCGGGTTATCATTCCGTCCTGGCTTGCATTTGGTGCCCGCGGCAGTGCCGGAGGTCTAGTTCCTCCGTACACTACAGTTGTTTACGACCTGGAGGTTATACAATTGGGAGATTAAACCGTTTTGTGAACACTGTCGTTATTTTTTTACCATAGTGCTACTCTACTCTACCCCTTTAAAACACCACGAATATCCACTAAATTCTGAAGGCATTTTATTTAATATAGACTTCGGATTCCGTCTTTTTTATTTTGTTCAGAGTTATTCGTTTTATCAAAAATCTTCTGCGTTTTTTTTCACTAGGTAACTCTTATTTATTGCACATCCACTAAAGTTCTGCCCTTCTCAAGTATAGTCGATATCCTCATTATGGCTTCTGATAAGCTTCGTGTTTCTCAGGGCATAGTTTCGCTTCCGACCTCCTTTAGATTCCATTACATAGTGAACATTCCTTCTTCTGCTAATGGTTGACCATTACAAATCA
Source organism: uncultured Flavobacteriales bacterium (assembly GCA_937911795.1). GTDB lineage: Bacteria > Bacteroidota > Bacteroidia > Flavobacteriales_D > SKUL01 > SKUL01. The sequence continues at coordinate 3,022 of CALDPJ010000040.1, forward strand.
CTAGGTTGAACTTTCATCAATACCATGCACGACACAAAAAAAAATCCCGACCGGCGAACCGATCGGGATTTTCTAGTCATTAATCATTGGAATTACCTCGCAATCATAAATTTCTCGATGATTGTGGTACTGTTTGTAGTCAATCGGTAAATATAAACTCCGTTTGGAAGATCGCTTCCATTAAAGTCTATCGTGTAAACGTGATCTTTGTCTGCAATCCGGTTAAAGATTGTAGCTACATTCCTTCCATTCATGTCATACACTTCAAGTGCCACAGACTCGGTAGTTGGAACGCTGAATGACACTTTTGATGCACCGGCAGTCGGGTTCGGGTATGAACTTAACATTGCTGTTTGTGCATTTTCTGAAATCATTCCCTGGTCATCGTTTCCGGCCATTTGTGGAGGTGTAACATTAACAGTTCCACAATCAACACCTGTAAGGTCACCCCATAGCAGGCCAAGTCCTGTTTCGAATACCGAACCGGGAACAAGTGCGCCTGCAATCGGATCAACTTCGTAAAACAGTGATCCACCATCGCCATTTGCAACAATAAAGTTACCGTTTGGCATCAGGGCTACCCCGTGAATATTGGTTAACGGAACAGTGAAAGAACCACCCGCAGTGAGGTTTGTAAATTCCTGCTGGTATCTCTGGATGTACCAAAGGTCACCCTCGCCATCGAATACAAGGTCACCACCGTTCACATTGATAGAAACAGATGTGGATGCTATACCTGTGCCCGGATCAATCAAATAAACCTTATTGTGGTTATACGATGCTGCATAGAGAATTCCATCTCTGTATACTGCCGTCGGAACATTCGGAATATCCTGACCACCTGCTGTTTTCATAACAATTGATCCTGCAATTTGAGTGTTGGTCTCAATATCCCAAACTATAAAGCTTGAGGTACCTTGTACCGTTTTCACCATATACAATTGACCTTCATTTCCATCAGGTGAATATGCGATACCATGACTTGGGAAATCAACTGTGGTCAATAACGTATTATTGGTTGAATTGTCCGGATTGATTGTCATGGCATAGATTTCGGTCATGCCACCATTACCTGAATTCTGATCGTGAGCAAGATACATCACAAACGCACAGTCATCCTCATCGGGATCACCGATAAAGCATCCACCGGCCATATCTCCCGATACAAGAGTAAACAAGTTTCCGCCTGCATCGAGAGCAGTGTATTCAACTTCGTTTGAACCATCAGCATCATACGTATAGAATGAACTTGAGTAGTTTCCGCTCGATACGATGAACCCGTTGGCAGCGGTTGCGCTTGCTCCATTTACTGAAGTAGCTACGAATGTCTCAAAGATCGGTACACCCGAAGTGATATTGTACAGTTTTGAGCTTCCACCATTCACACGTTCTATAAGGAACACTTCATTGTCAATGATGAAAATATCTCCACCATTAACCGGTGCGTTTGGTGCGAAAACTGTATGTGTTCCTGTTGTAGGATCAAGTTTATACACCACGTCTTGTGACTGGCTGCCCACAAACAATTGTCCATCGGCAGGATCGTAAACCACTGCTACTGTTCTGCTCAATCCCGAAATTGGAGTTGCTAATAACAGGTTACCCAACATATCGTAAGTTCTAATTTCAGAACCGTCACCGGAAATAGCGTAGATCAGTTCGTCAGCTTCATTTACTGCAATATGCCCGTCTTCGTATCCTGTTTGGAACAGCTCTGTAAGTACAGCATTTCCACCAGTTAGATTTACATCAAATACAGTTCCGCTGGTAACTCCCGGAGAATCGCTCGCGATATAGAAATACTTGAAGTTTGTACAATCTTCCTGGTCTCCGCCATCACCACAACCGGATGCCATATCGCCATTGTTCGCTGTGAATGCTGCACCACCAAGGGTAATATTGTAGGTGCGTACCACTCCGGCAGAGTTTACATCAACTTCGGTCATCACGCTACTTCCGGTATTGGTCATTACTACTCCGGAAGCATTATTCGCTACAGCCATACCATTGATTTCTGCGGGAATAGATCCTACAAGAATTGGGCTGCCTCCTTCTACAATTTCGTAGAGGTTGTGGCCGGCACGCGAACCTAAGTACAATTTACCTCCCTGAAAGGCCAAATCACCACCTTGTACCGCTCCATTGGCGAAGAAGGTATGACTACCGTCTCCATTCGGATCAACAGTGTATATTTCATTGGCATTGTCGCTACCCAAATAAAGCAATCCGTCTGTGTCGTTATAAACTACTGCGAATAAATCATCCAATCCGGCAGCTAATGGCAAGTCGCCCAGTGACACATTATTTGCCACATCGTAAGCACGCACAAATGATCCATTTGCATTTACCAGATATACTACATTATCCATGGCACTGAATGCAATGTGAGCCTGAAAGTTGACATTGGTAAGCAATTCAAGTTGTGCTTCATTGCCTACAAAATTAACTCTGTAGAGATCGGTACCACTAATTCCGGGTCCGTGATTCACATAGAAAGTTGAGAAGTTCTCACAGTCACCGTCGTTATTACAGTCATCACCTCCTATTGTAAGGTTGAGGTAGTAAGTATGAGGACATACTCCGCTGTCGTCGATGTAGCTGTAAATACCGGTTGCTGAATATACTTCATCATTCCAGATATAAGATCCACAAGACGCAACCTCTTCAGTAGATTCTGTTGGCAGGGTAATAGTCAATTCCAATGAATCTGTTTGAGCACATCCGGCAGTATTAAAGCCATTCACAATGTATAATCCTGATGTAGAGTATTCAACACCCATCCATTCAAATGACTCACATGCTTCAATTTCAGCATAAGAACTTGAAGAGTAATTGATGGTCAATTGCAATGAGTCAATTTTAGCACAACCCGCAGCAGTTTCACCCGTGTGGATGTAAAGGCCGCTTTGGGTGTAATCTGTTCCGAACCACTCGTAGCTGTCGCATTCGGCAACTTCGGTGTATGAACTCTCAGAGTAATTGATGGTCAACATCAATGAATCTGTCTGAACACAACCGGAAGCATTTGTTCCTGTTGAGATTTTCAAACCACCTTCGGTGTACACTGTTCCTTTCCACTCATAAGAATCACAAGCTGTTGCTTCTGCATAAGAACTTGAGTCGTAGTTGATTGTAAGTTGAAGTGAGTCAACGATAGCACAACCGTTTTGTGTAAGGCCATTGTTGATGTACAATCCGCTTAGGGTGTAGTCGTCGCCTTTCCAAGTATAAACGTTACACGCGGTAATTTCGGTGTAAGAGCTTAGTGATCCGTTGATAGTCAGTTGCAATGAATCAACTTTTGCACAACCCGCAGCCGTTTCACCCGTGTGGATGTACAGACCGCTTTGGGTGTAATCTGTTCCATACCACTCGTAGCTGTCGCATTCGGCAACTTCGATGTATGAACTCTCAGAGTTGTTGATTGTCAACTGAAGTGAATCTGTCTGAACACATCCGGAAGCATTTGTTCCTGTTGAGATTTTCAATCCACCTTCGGTGTACACTGTTCCTTTCCACTCATAAGAATCACAAGCTGTTGCTT
>CALDPJ010000041.1 GCA_937911795.1 uncultured Flavobacteriales bacterium
ATGGCATCTGAGGTTGATTGGAACAGCTTACAAGAGTGGTTAAAGCAAACATGCCGGTAAATATTTTTTTTACTTCAAGAAATATCGGTTTATTAAGAGTCATTAAGATTAACTTAAGGATTTTTGACAAATATATTAAATAATAAAGGATTATTATCCGGAGAACGGTTTCTCCTTATTTTAATTCATACCGGCTTGCATTGACCACACCATTAACCTTTTCCAGCTTGGAAATGAGCAAATCCAACTGATTGGTATCGTTGATATACACCATTATATTCCCATCGAAGATCCCGTTGTCAGTATCGAAGGTCACGGAACGTATGTTTACCTTCAGATCGCTAGAGATGATGCGGGTGATGTCGTTGATCATCCCCACTCTGTCCGTGCCAACAATTTTAATTCCCGCCAGGAATGCAATCCGTTGCTGGGAAGTCCACTTGGCTTTTATTACCCGGTGGCCATGGTTGGAAAGCAACTCTACGGCATTGGGACAGGTAGTCCGGTGAATTTTTATGCCTTCGTTTACGGTTACAAATCCAAATACATCGTCGCCGGGGATCGGACTGCAACATTTGGCAAGCGTATAATCTATCTGCTGCATATCCTCACCGATGGTCAAGGTTTCGGTTGGTGCGCGGCCTTCTTTTACAACCTGTTCGAGGGTGGTGGATGATATTTCCGGTTCATTTTTGCGCGCCTTAAACTGCAGCAGACCGTTTTCAACAGAGTAACCTTTTAATTTCTTGAGATCGATTTTACCCTTGGCGATCTGGTAATACAAATCGATGGCGCCTTCGGTACGATAATGTTTTTCGAGTTCGGTGATGTTGACGCTCAGGAAATCCACCTTCATGCTTTTCAGCTTACGCTCCAGCATTTCGCGTCCCATTTCAGCAACTTTTTTCCGCTCTTCCTTCAGTGCCGATTTAATCTTTGACTTGGCTTTTCCAGTGACTACGAAATTCAGCCAATCTACTTTGGGTTTCTGTTTTTGAGAGGTGATAATTTCTACCTGATCTCCGCTGCGTAGCTGATGACTGAGTGGCACCAGTTTGTTGTTGACTTTTGCGCCAAGACAGGTTGAACCCACCTGGGTGTGAATTTCAAAGGCAAAGTCGAGCGCGGTGGCTCCCTGCGGTAAATTCTTTAGTTCGCCGTTGGGTGTGAAAACAAAAATTTCATCGGCAAATAAATTGAGTTTGAAGTCCTGAATGAAATCAATCGTGTCGCTGCTGGTATTTTCGAGCATTTCACGGATTCTTGTCAACCATACATCCAGTCCGCTTTCCTGTTGCTTACCTTCCTTATATTTCCAGTGAGCAGCAAAACCCTTTTCACTGATTTCATCCATGCGGCGCGTTCTGATCTGAACTTCCACCCATTTTCCGGTGGGACTCATTACCGTAGTGTGCAAGGATTCGTAACCGTTCGCTTTGGGAGTGGAAATCCAATCGCGCAACCGGTCGGGATTGGGCTTGTAGTAATCGGTAACAATTGAATAGGCTTTCCAGCAATCCGCTTTTTCGTTTTCTACCGGGGTATCGATGATGATCCGGATGGCGAACAGATCGTAAATTTCCTCAAAGGGTACGTGCTTCTGGTAGATTTTGCTGTAAATGGAATACACTGATTTGGTGCGTCCTTTTATCTCGAATTTGAATCCGCTGGATTCGAGTGCGCGTTTTATCGGAAGCGAAAACCGGTTGATGAAACGGGTTCGAACGGCCTGGGTTTTCTTCAGTTTCGAAGATAAGTCATCGTAAATCTCTGGTTCGGTATATTTCAAGGAAAGATCTTCCAGTTCGCTTTTAATCGAATAAAAACCGAGTCGGTGTGCCAGCGGAGCGTACATGTAGCGGGTTTCCGAGGCAATTTTGAGTTGCTTGTCGCGCCGCATGGATTCAAGTGTGCGCATGTTGTGCAGACGGTCGGCCAGTTTTATCAGAATCACCCGGATATCATCGGACAGGGTAAGCAGCATTTTGCGGAAATTCTCTGCCTGAATGGAGGTGGAGTGATCAAAAACACCTTCGATTTTTGTGAGGCCGTCAATGATTTTCCGCACATTCTCACCGAAAATATGTTCGATGTCATCGAGCGTGATGTAAGTATCTTCAACCGTATCGTGCAACAATGCGCCGATAACGCTGGTGGTGCCGAGACCGATTTCTTCGGCAACAATTCTTGCCACCGCCAGCGGATGGTAGATATAGGGTTCGCCCGATTTGCGGCGCATATCCTTGTGGGCATTCAACGCCAGATCGAATGCCCGCCGGATCTGCTCGCGATCGTTGGCATTTTTGGTCTTGGTTACGCGAAGCAATCCGCGGTAACTACGAAGAATTTCCTTCTTCTCTTTTTCGGTGTCGATCTGTAATTCCATAAGTATTAATTGGATGGCAACACCCTTGTTTTTACTTCGCCGAAACCGATCCGCACACCATTTCTGATACCATGCCCTCGCATGGTAACGATATCATTATCGGCTATAAATTTTCTTTCGCTACCGTCCGAAAGGGTAATGGGTTTGGTTCCGCGCCAGGTCAGTTCCAGCATAGAGCCATAGGAATCGGGCTCATTGCCACTGATGGTACCGGAAGCCATCATATCACCGGGACGAATGTTGCAACCATTCACCGTGTGATGTGCAAGCTGCTGGTTCATGTTCCAGTACATATGTTTAAAGTTGCTGTTGGAAACAACTGTTTCTTCGCCGTTTTCGGGAGTAATGGCTACCTGAAGGTCGAGATCGTAATGTCTGTCACCTTCATATTTCAGGTAAGGAAGCACCTCCGGATTTTGTACAGGTCCCGGAACTCTGAAAGGTTCCAGCGCATCCATCGTTACAATCCATGCCGACATGGATGATGCAAAGTTTTTGGCCAGAAATGGTCCGAGCGGTACGTACTCCCAGGTTTGAATATCACGTGCCGACCAATCGTTGAACAACACCATTCCGAAAATGTGATCATCGGCTTCTGCTGTTGAAATCGATTGACCAAGTGGTTTTCCACCGTATGTGATAAATGCCATTTCGAGTTCGAAATCCAGCAACCGGCAAGGGCCAAAAACAGGAGCATCGGCATCTGCTGGTTTGGTTTGTCCTTTAGGTCGGTGAATTTCCTGACCCGATAAAATGATGGAAGACGACCGGCCGTGATAGCCCACAGGTATGTGTTTCCAGTTCGGGAGCAAAGCGTTGTTGGGGTCGCGGAACATGGTACCCACATTGGTTGCGTGCTGCTCGCTTGAATAAAAGTCGGTATAATCTCCAATATCAACGGGCATGTGAACTTCGAGATCCGACAGCGGAATGAGAATTTCGTGGATGGCATCGTGGTTATGAAGTTCTGTATTTCCTGTCTGCAACAATTCCGAAACGCGGTTGCGGATTTTCCTTACCGCTGCTTTTCCAAGTGCCAACAATGGATTAAGCTTCTGAGCAGCAAAAACGTCCCCGTCAATATCCAGGCTGCTAAATAACTGGTGCTGAGCCGCAGCATGCAGATTTATGGCATGATCGCCAATGCGAATGGCAGGAAACGGCTTTTCATTTTTTCGTCCGGCAATGCCGAAGGGAAGATTTTGGATGGGGAAATCGCAGTTTTTGTTTACTTGAACCCAGGATGTTAAAGAGGGATTGTTTACGTCTGTCATGTTAGATTTTACTTTGCATACAAAGTTAGGCAATTGCATCCAAAAATATAACTTTGAACCAATCCGCAAAGCTTGAGAAATCGGGGATTCCATAAAAAATATGAAACGAAGGCAGCCGCCCTGTTAGCGGGGTTGGTATTTCTACATTTTGTATTTACCGTCATTTATGTGACACCGAATCATTATTTTCCGAAGGCCGTAAACGAAATCATATCGGCTTATATGTTGCCGGTGTTTCACCAGGGATGGAATCTGTTTGCTCCGGATCCGCCGGTTCAGGAAAAGTCAATGTTGTTTCGGTTCAAAAGCGAAGGAAAATGGACGAAATGGCTCGATCCGGGAAAAGAATTGCTGGAGCAGCACGATCGTTGGCGCTTGTCCAATGCCAATATTGAATTCCGGCTCCATCAAAATGCGGCCTATCGCGTTTGGGAAGAACATTATCGGGCCGAAGAGTTGGTGGCTGAACGAGGTTTAATGTCTCACCCGGAAGAAATGGTACTCAGTTCACGCGGATACAGAACCGCGCGGTACTATGCTTTTCGGTTTTTTGAGCAAACGAATGATGGAAGTTCTGCGGATAGTGTTCAATTGAAACTAATCATTGCTACTCCACCGGCTTTCAATTCCGCAGAAAATACCTGGAGTTTCGACACCATTAATTTCCCAAAGGATGGAAGAGAGTAAGAATGTGGGGATTTCCGCTATTTTGCTCCGGCTGATGCAACCTCCGCCGATGGATACCATCCGGTTGTTTAAATCCGGCATCTACGGAATTTTACTGCTCAACACCCTGTTCCTGCTCCCAATGGCGGGCCAGATCTGGGGACCGGATTCTGTGATTATGCCGTTGAGCCATCCCGACACGCTGCTGTACAATTTGTGGTTTATGTTGATGAAGGAATCGGTTGCCCCGTGGTATCCGGTGGTTTTGGCAGTACAGATGCTTTCGGTATTGGGCTGGTTTACCGGGAGGGCAAGGCTGCTGTTTTCGGTTATGATTTTTGTCTCTACCTCGGTTCTTTTTACCAGCGCGCATTTATACACCACCGGCGGGCACACGCTCATGAAGCTATTGTTGTTTTACCTCATGCTGATACCCGACAAACCCAAGTCACGATTGCAATTTGCCATAGCTAATTTGTTTCTGCTGGCTTGTAAAATCCAGCTTGCTATTGTCTATTTGTTCGCCGGGTTATTCAAATTGCACGGATCTTACTGGCTGAATGGCGAAGCGTTGTATTATGTGCTCAGTTTGCGCGAATTTAGTCATCCTGTGTTGCAGAGCTGGTTGTTGGATCAGACCGTATTGCTAAAAATGGGAACCTGGATCGGACTGGGATATCAGTTATTGTTTCCGCTACTGGTTTGGTTCAGGAAAACGAAAATGCCTTTGTTGATGATCGGCATTTTATTTCATCTGGTGGTAGCTTTCGGTTTTGGATTGCCGGATTTCGGCCTTTTTATGATCGTCAGTTACACCATGTTTGTCAGCAATTCGACCTCGGCAAGATTTTCGGCTCGCTTTCGGAATATTTTTCAGGCACGGAGGCTTTCGCTGAAAAGAGGATAGCCTGCTGTCAAAGCTTTCACTTCATTGCGGATCTTTTGAATTTCGGCGTCGTTTCCGGCGTTTGTAATTACCCGGTCGATAAGGTCTGCTATAGCTTCCATGTCTTTTTCTGCAAAACCACGGGTGGTGATTGCCGCTGTACCGATTCGAATACCTGAAGTCACAAAAGGCGATTGATCGTCAAACGGAACCATGTTTTTATTCACGGTGATATCCGCAGCAACCAATGCATTTTCTGCGTCTTTTCCGGTGATGTTTTTACTTCGGAGGTCAATGAGCATGCTGTGGTTGTCGGTTCCTCCGGAAATTATTTCGAATCCTTTCGCGATCAGATGTTCCGCAAGTGCTTTGGAATTCGCAATTACCTGCTGAGCGTACAATTTGAAATCCGGTTGAAGTGCTTCACCAAAAGCAACTGCTTTGGCTGCGATAACGTGTTCGAGCGGTCCGCCCTGGGTGCCCGGAAAAACAGCGCTGTCGAGTAGAGAACTCATCTTCCGGATCATTCCCTTCGGGGTTTTCAATCCCCAGGGGTTGTCAAAATCTTTTCCGATCATAATCAAACCACCCCGCGGGCCCCGCAAAGTTTTGTGGGTGGTAGTGGTTACGAAATGGCAGTGGGGGAGCGGGTTGTTCAATAAGCCTGCGGCAATCAAACCTGCCGGGTGCGCAATGTCGGCCATTAACAAAGCGCCGACTTCGTCTGCAATATTTCGCAGCCTTTCGTAGTCCCAGTCGCGTGAGTATGCAGAAGCTCCACAAATAATGAGTTTGGGTTGTTCTTTTCTGGCAGTGTTTTCGAGTGCATCATAATCAATCCGGCCGCTGTCACGACTCACTCCGTAAAACACCGGGTTGTAAAATTTACCTGAGAAATTTACCGGTGACCCGTGTGTAAGATGTCCTCCGTGAGAAAGATCAAATCCCAGAATTGTATCACCGGGTTTTAAAACTGCCAGCATTACGGCAGCATTGGCCTGGGCTCCGGAATGCGGCTGAACATTCGCCCATTCCGCACCAAATAATTCGCGCGCCCGGTCGATGGCGAGTTGTTCCACCTGATCAACAATTTCGCAACCGCCGTAGTATCTTTTCCCCGGCAGACCTTCAGCATATTTATTGGTTAGTACTGAACCCATGGCTTCCAGCACTTGCTCGCTGACGAAGTTTTCTGATGCGATAAGCTCAATACCATGTAACTGACGGTTTTTCTCGCGCTCAATCAGGTCGAATATCTTTTGATCTCTCATAGTCGAAATGTAAGTTGACAAAATTAGCCATTTGAATGTTCCCCGTGCAGCGATTGGCGATAAAGCGGAAATGCAAATAAGAGAATCG
>CALDPJ010000042.1 GCA_937911795.1 uncultured Flavobacteriales bacterium
TTATATAACTTACAGCAAGTTTTCAACATGGTTTTATAGTTGTTGAAAATGCGTAGAGTTGTACGGTTGGCGGGGAATTAAACGTGCAGTTAGAAGTAAATACGGCACGTTATCAACAGAATAGCAGAGGATTTTATTTCGAAATAATTTTGCAGTTATGTTTTTTTTTTTTTTTTGCTTTGGAGGGCTCAATCAAATCAACCGGTTGTATACGAGTGAGTCCGGATAGCCGAAGCCGGAAATAGTAGGCATTCTTTAAATTTACAACTCGGAATTATCTATTATCATTCCGAAGGCAAATTTTGACCGAAATGATCTGGATGAACAATTCTCAGGTTCTAAATTTTACCACCCAATAGCCTTAGATTTAGACCGAGCGATGTTGACTAAATTGGCTAATGAAGGTTTCACCGGAGATCTACAGGTAATAGAAGCTGGTGATTATGACTATTTCGATTTGGGGGATGAATTTGAAATTGTTATTTTGAAGGATTAAAATTAAAGGAGTACGAATGGAATATTCTTTCAATTCGTACTCCCTTAAAAATTACAATCAGATGCTTAATTTATCCACAACGTTTATTCTTACCAGTCTTACCTTCATAGGGTGCGGGGCGCCTGAAGGGCGTATGGAATACTTAACCCAAAGCGACGGAAGAGGAAAAGTCAAATACGAAACGGTAGCAGAATTACAAGATACTTTGGACGCATGGAACTATCCGAATGCAATGGCCTTAAAAATGTCTGACTCTGTGCGTGCAAACTTCTATCGTGCGTACCATTTGTACCTGGTGAACGAAAAGCTCGATGTTCTAGACCAAATTTGCGAAGCTTATTTCCCCGGACTTGGAAAAAAAGTCAATTTAAAAAATCAAAGGGCATTTCGCCCACCTGACCGATATATGGAATCCTTATTTGAGCATTCCACAACAGTTGACAACAGGAAGTTGTTGGACGTCCTCAGGGAGAATGCAAAAGAACATCCGGTTCAGGCAATTGTAGTTATGGGATTTAGTAAAAAGGTGGTGTTCGATGACCGAAATGAAGAATTGAGAACCTTATTCGAAGATGGTGACCTACCACCGGTTTATTGTGTTCATACGAATCAATTTGGTGATAGTGACCTGCCTGAATCAGAATTTCTAGCCATTCAGCTTAAATGGTCAGACGACAATGGGTATAATGTGCCAAAGGAAGCTTTTGACCATGTGGAAACGCTCAGAAAGGCTGAGCAAAATAAATGACCTGCTTCATATGATGTACTGAATTAACCCAACAAAAAACCCGATCAGATTGCTGATCGGGTTCTACGTATTGTTTTTCATTGTGAGGGTTTAAGAAATCAAGCCATTGATGGTGAGTAATGTAAAGAACAGAACGATGCCTATTCTGTAAATTTTCCGCCGGTCGTAGCGTTGCTCCCTGGCTCCGTAGTACTTGCTTGCAGCTCTCATGGTTGTTAATTTTTGGTTTCAGCTACTGTCTACGATTTTGAGCGGGTTATTGTTTCACAGGCGGTTGTAGTCAAAAGCATTGCAGAGGATTAAATGCCGCTGCAATGTTTTAGATTTGTGCCTTTCTGCAAGCCGAATGAAAAGCCCGCCCCTTAAAGAAATCATTGACCAATCCCTCGGGATTGCGGCTGCCGAAAACTATGCGGGCTTCGACCCTTACGACGCGCTGAACACTTCTTTCGGTATTTTGAAGAAAGGGAAGTGGCCTCCGGTATTGTTCATTCAGGTGATGAAGCGGCTTCCGGTGAATCTCCGACCAATCCTCGGAATTAAAAAAGGCCACAATCCCAAAGGAATCGGTTTGTTGCTCGAAAGTTGCGCAATACTCAATCGTCTTCATCCGCGGGAATATGACGAACACATCAACCGCCTACTGGCGCTGCTGGATGAACTCAAAACTCCAGGATATTCCGGAACCTGCTGGGGATATAATTTCGATTGGGCGAGTCCGGTGAAAACGCTTCCGAAATATTCTCCGACAGTGGTCGTCACGGGTTTTATATCCAAAGCTTTGTTCGGTCTGATTCAACACGCAAAAAACGAAAGAGCCGAACGCCTGTTCCGAAATATTGAACCTTTTATTGCAGAGGATTTACCGGCTTTCAGCGACGAGACCGGTTTGTGTATCAGCTACAGCACGGTGAAAAGGGATTGTTGTTTTAATGCCAGTCTGCTCGCGGCAGGATATTACGCGCGGCTGTTTCACCTGACAAAAAATCCGGAGCACCGGAAGAGGGCGAAGGATCTGGTTGACTTTGTCATTCACCGGCAAAAGAAGGATGGTAGTTGGGCGTACAGCATTGATCTGGAAACAGGATCGGAGCGAATCCAAACCGATTTTCACCAGGGATTTATCCTCGACAGCATCATGGAAACCATGAAGTTTCTTAATGAGCAACCCGATCATTGGTTATCATCGCTGCATCGCGGAGCATCGTTCTATTTTCACCAACAATTTGATGAAAACGGCCGGAGCTTTTTCCGCCTTCCGAAAAAATACCCGACCGACGTACACCATCAGGCACAGGGAATTATAACCGCCGCTAAAATTGCCCGTTTCTTCCCGGAATTTGTGCCCGATGGAGATAAGATGGTAAATTGGGCACTAAAGCACATGCACGACGGCAACGGACGGTTTTACTATCGTGTTTTTGCAGGTTTTACCGATAAAACACGCTATCTCCGCTGGGGACAGTCCTGGATGACATTGGCCTTTAGTCATTGGTTCGAATTAAAATCAGCACGTGAAGAATCGTAACCAAAAAATACTGCTCTACCTCGGCCACCCGGCGCATTATCACAACCTGAAAATTGTGGCCGACAATCTGGTGCAACAGGGTTGCGAGGTGTTGTTTGTGGCGCGACAAAAGGATGTGCTGTTTGATTTGTTGTCGCAGAGCAACATTGAAACTATTTTTCTGCCCGCACGAAAATCCGGCGGAGCGTTGGGCATGATGACCAATATCCTGCAGCGCGAATGGAAAATGCTGAAAATCATCCGCCGATTCAAGCCGGATATCATGGCCGGAACGGATATCGTCATCGCGCATCTTGGCCGGTTGCTGAACATTCCTTCGGTGCTGATTAACGAGGATGATCTGGATGAAGTTCCGCTTTTCGCAAAGTTCGGAGTGCGCTTTGCAACTGTGAATCTCGCTCCGGACGTCTGCCGCGTGAAAGGCTACGAACACAAAACTCTCTACTACAAAAGTTACCACGAACTGGCTTATCTCCATCCCGATCACTTCACTCCTCAACGTAAATTGATTGAGGATTATATCGATACCAGCCGACCGTTTTTTATTCTGCGTTTCGCGCAGCTCTCGGCACATCACGACAAAGGGAGAACCGGAATCACCGATGACCTTGCCCTTCAACTTATCGAAGTACTAAAAGAGAAAGGGCAGGTTTACATTACCTCAGAGCGACCGCTCGAGCCACAGTTTGAACTTTATCGAATTGCGCTTCCACCGGCATTGATGCACCACGCGCTGGCGCTGGCGGATATATACATTGGCGATAGCCAGACCATGGCCGCCGAAGCAGCGGTTCTGGGAACGCCTTCCTTTCGGTTCAACGATTTTGTCGGAAAGTTGAGTTATCTCGAAGAACTCGAGCACAAGTATCAACTCACCAAAGGTATTCCGACCGTGGAGCCTCAAAAATTACTGATATCCGTTCAAGAGGCGCTGGATCGGCCCGGAGCTAAAGAATTATTTGCTTCACGACGAAGCAAAATGCTCGCGGAAAAAGAGAATCTGGCTGTATTGTGGACAAATTTCCTGTTGAATTATCCGCATCAGAAAGAGATTGCCGGTTTTTTTCGCGCTGGTTCTTCCGGTTGATTTCTTTGTGTAAAACTTTAACGTTGTTGCTGCAAGAGGGGTGTAGGGGGTTCTAAATTTAGTTCCGATTAGAATCAACCTCAGTAATCAACCCTTATGTCGCCCGTTAAGCCGTTAAGTACCTCGTTACCAGAGGATGTTAAAGCGTTTATTGAGCCTTTTGCCGCCGCTGCCGGTCAGGTGCCTGTTTTTAATACACGATGGCGCCAGGATCTGGAGAAGCTCTCCGACGATCAGAGTGTGCTTGTGAACCTGCAGCGGGTAAATGATATCGAAGGCATCAATAAATTCTTTCAAACCGTAAACCAAAAGCTGAAGCGTGGTGGTCGTTTTATTGGCTGTCTCGAAACGCTGGAAAACCGAAAGGAGCGAATATTCGCGAAATACCCTCCGGTATTGAACAGCGCTTATTATGCAGCAGATTTTATGTTGAAACGGGTATTCCCCAAACTTGCGCTTACCCGTAAAATTTACTTCAAATTGACGCACGGGCGCAATCGCGCACTGTCCAAAGCCGAAGTGCTGGGAAGGTTGGTCTATTGCGGGTTTAGTATTGAATCTGTTAAAGTGATTGACAACAAACTTCATTTTGTGGTGAGTAAGAAAAGCGCACCGCTGAATGATCCCGAACCTTCGCACGGCATATTTCTGAAAATTAAGCGAATAGGGAAGGGCGGTAATCCGATTTCTGTTTACAAATTGCGTACCATGCATCCGTATGCTCAATACATTCAGGAGTATGTTTACGAACAAAATAATCTGGCCGAAGGCGGTAAATTCTCGAACGATTTCCGCATCACCAAATGGGGGCGGTTTATGCGAAAATTCTGGCTCGACGAAATTCCGATGATTTGGAATATTCTTCGCGGTGATCTGAAAATCGTAGGCGTGCGTCCCCTCAGCGAACATTACCTCAGTTTGTATACCGAAGAACTCAAGCAGGTACGAGTGCAGGGAAAACCCGGGCTGATTCCACCTTTTTATGCAGATATGCCACGCGATCTGAATGAAATTATGGAATCTGAGGCGCGATATATGAAAGCCTATATGAAAGATCCTGTTCTTACGGACTTTGCGTATGGTTTTAAAGCTTTCAATAACATCGTCCTCAAAAATGCCCGCAGCGCTTGAAACGTCTTTTACTTTTTCTTTTTGCCCTGGCCGCTTTTCAATCACAAGGTCAGGTGGTTTATCAACCCGCTACAACCACAGTTTATGATTTTGTAGACGAGCTGGCCAATCTGCAGCTCATTGAAATCAACAGTGCGGTAAAACCTTATCCGCGGCAGAGGATTGCCGACTGGCTCAGTGGAGTGAACGATTCATTGCGCCACGAGCTTAATAATCGTCAATTCGACGAACTGGATTTTTTCCTGCGCGATTTTGGAAAGGAACTGCACATCGGCAAAGACTGGAACCGGCGTTTGGATTTGTTTTATCACAGCGATTCCACCTTTTCGGTGACGGTGAATCCTTTGCTGGGCGGAAAAGGCTGGTACAACGAAAACGGTTATGTTTTTCAGCGTACCGTTGGAGGAGAGGCCTGGGCCACTTTCGGAAAACACGTGGGCGCATACGTGCGGTTGCGCGATAATGGTGTGAACGAAATCCTCAGTGCCAATCACCACCTAACTCCAATGGAAGGCCAGAACTTTAAATACAACCAGGGTGAACTATTGGCCGGCCAACGCAGCGATTTTAGTGAATTGCGCGGTGGTGTTCACGTCAGCTGGAAATGGGGAAGTATCGGTCTGGTGAAAGACCGGCCACAATGGGGAAACACTTATCGCCATGCGAATATTTTATCCGGAAGAGCGCCTTCATTCGTATATCTCGACCTGAAAATCCATCCGGTGCCGTGGTTCGATTTCAACTACATTCACGGTTGGCTGGTTTCTGAAGAGCTCGACAGCGCACGAACGTACCTCACACCACACGGCCAACGCAAGGTTTTCATGAATAAAAATGTGGCGGCCAATCTTTTCACGGTAAAGCCATTTCGTCACCTGCACTTTTCATTCGGAAATTCTATCATTTACAGCGAAACCGGATTTCAGCCGTTGTATTTTATTCCGTTCATGCTCTTTCGGGCGATGGACCATACCTACACCGGAACCGGGAGTAATGAAGTGGGACAGAATTCACAAATGTTTTTCGATATCAGCGTGCGGAGTCTGCGGAAGGTTCATTTCTACGCCACCTGGTTTATCGATGAAATCAGTGTGAAGAATGTATTTAAGCCCGACGCCCATACCAACGTGTGGAGTATAAAGGCCGGAACGAAGTACAGTAATCTGTTGCCCAATCTTGATGTGACGGTAGAGTACACCCAAACCAATCCGTGGGCGTACCGGCACCAGATTGCGAGCACAACTTTCGAAAGCAATCAGTACAATCTCGGTCATTATCTGGGAGAGAATTCGCGGGAGTTGTATGGAGAATTGACGTGGCGGCCCATACGGAGATTAAAAACCAGTTTATTTGGTGTGTATGCAGAAAAAGGTCCGCAGCACGAATATGACATTGTACTCGGAAACGCAAATGTCACCGGTTTGCCTTTTATGGAAACCACTGATTGGCGCTCGCTCGAACTCGGCCTGAGGCTCGATTATGAAATCATCCACGAGGCGCGGGTTTATGTTGGTGCGGCTTATCGGGAGGTTTCAGGGAACATAGAATATGCTCATCCAAATTTTCACGGTCAGACGATGACGCTGCAGGGAGGAGTGTTTGTAGGGTTTTAATGGATAATTGACAATTGATAATTGATAATGAAAAGGGGCTTAATCCCTTTCTAAATGCACTGAAGTTATGCTAAGAATCTGGTGCTCTGTGCCAAATGTCAATTACGATACTTATATTTCGGGAACGATCTTCATTGAAAATTGATGGTTATGAAGAAGCCGAATGTTATCAAAGAGAAAAGTTTAGAGTTTGCTATTCAGGTTGTTAATTTGGCGAAACATCTCCAGAGTAAAAAGTAATTTGTGTTGTCTAAACAACTGTTGCGTTCAGGAACTGCAATAGGAGCATTGGTAAGGGAAGCCGAACAGGCTGAAAGCACAAAAGACTTCATACACAAATTGGCCATTGCATTGAAAGAGGCCAATGAAACCGAATATTGGCTTGAAATATTGGTTCGAGCCGATTATATCACAAAAGAGCAGTTTTTGGAATTCCAACACGGGAATCATGAACTACTGAGACTTTTGACCA
>CALDPJ010000043.1 GCA_937911795.1 uncultured Flavobacteriales bacterium
CCCGACACACCACTACCGTCGTCGTCCGATGTCACTTCCCATCAGTTTCCTGTCGGATTTCGGCCATTCCGATCTGCAGCAGTTCGGTGTGCGTTTCGTCGAGTCGCTTTTTAATTTGCAATGTATGACCTTGAATCACCGAACCGTTGGCCACTTTCAGAAAGTTCACATAGCCGGCGCTCTGATCGCTCACCACCGTGAAAACATCCACATTGTGAATGGAAGGATTCACGACAGTCGATTTGCTCTTGAATTTTTCAAGCGCCTCGAGTTTCTCTTTGATTTCCTGCGCCTCTTCAAACTTCAACGCCTCGGCCAATTCTTTCATTCGGTTCTTCAACAGTACCGCCACACTTTGCGCATTCCCTTTCAGGATATCCACTATTTCGCTGATGTTCGCATTGTAGTGCTCTTCCGATTGCAAACCCTCGCAGGGCCCGAGACAATTGCCGATGTGGTATTCGAGGCAAACGCGGTAACGCCGGGCTTCCACATTTTTTTCGGTGAGCTGGTAGCTGCAGGTGCGCAACGGGTACAATTGTTTGATGATATCGAGCACCGTATGCATGGCCTTCCCCGAAGCGTACGGTCCGAAGTATTGAGAGCCATCTTTCTTTAGTTGCCGCGTCGCAAAAACACGCGGAAATCGTTCGTTTTTGACGCAGATCCACGGGTAGGTTTTGTCGTCCTTCAGCAACACATTGTACCGTGGCTGGTGCTTTTTGATCAGGTTGTTTTCCAGCAACAGCGCGTCGTACTCATTGTCTACCACAATGAAACGAATGTCGGCCACTTTGCTCACCATCATGCGGGTTTTGCCACTGTGTCCGCCGTTCTTGTTGAAATAGGAAGAAACGCGGCTTTTGAGATTGACCGCTTTTCCGATGTACAGAATTTTTCCCGCAGCATCGTAAAACTGATACACGCCGGGGTTTCGGGGAATGGCACTGAGCTTTGCAGATAGCGGCATGGTGCAAAGTTACACAAAGCGAAATTCGAACGAATCCGTTTCCCGCGGGGATAAATGATAAAAAAGATTAATGAAGATTAATTTCCGTCTCATAATTTTCGGTTTCCACATAATAATCTTTAACTTCAGGTAATTGCTTACTCCGATCCCAGACAAGTTAACGCACATTTCTATGCCGGGGATTATGGAAGATCATTAATCCGAATGTCGGCAACCGGCATTCAAAACAGAAAAACGATGAGATCTAACTTTAACGAAGAAGTTGTTGACGCACAAAAGTCATTAAAGAGTTTTGCATACAAGTTTACCGGCAATGAAGAAGAGGCCAAGGATTTACTTCAGGAAACGATGCTGAAGGCTATTTCCTACCGCACAAAATTCCGAACCGGCACCAACCTGAAAGCATGGCTGTACACGATTATGAAAAACACCTTCATCAACAAGTACAGGAAATCTATGCGGGCAAATGTATTGATTGATACCACCGACGAGAATTATTTCATCAATCAGGCAAAAATCGGTAATGACGATCATCCCGAATCGATTTACAATCACCGTGAACTCCGGCAGGTGGTAGAAAGGCTCGATGACACATACAAAGTGCCTTTTATGATGTATTACAACGGCTTTCGTTACAAGGAAATTTCAAAGGATCTCGACCTCCCGATCGGCACGGTAAAGAGCAGGATATTTCTGGCGCGGCGCAAACTAATGCTATCTTTGCCGCAGTACCAGATGAATGGAAGGGAATAAAAAAGCAGTTGTCATTGGTGCCGGGTTTGCCGGACTTTCATCCGCTGCCTATTTGGCGAAAGAGGGATATCAGGTTACCCTATTAGAAAAACTTTCGGAGCCCGGAGGAAGGGCGCGTTTGTTTAAAGAAAAGGGGTTTGTGTTTGACATGGGCCCGAGCTGGTACTGGATGCCCGAAATATTCGAACAATTTTTTGGCGACTTCGGACACCGCGTTTCGGATTTTTACGAACTCATTCAACTCGACCCGGCTTACCGGGTTTTTTTCGGTGCAGAAGACCAGATTGACATCCCCGCCGATCCGGCAGCACAGGAAAGCCTTTTTGAAAGTATAGAGCCTGGCAGCGGCAAACAGTTGCGTGCTTTTCTGGATGACGCCGCTTTCAAATACAAAACAGGAATCGGCGAATTTGTGCACAAACCGGGTCTTTCGCTTGCTGAATTTGCTCAGTTTAAATTGTTGAAGGCCGCGTTTAAACTCGATATCTTCAGTTCCATCAGCAAAGAAATCAGGAAGAAATTCAACCACGAGCGGCTCATTCAGCTCCTGGAGTTTCCGGTGCTCTTTCTCGGTGCGAAACCGTCCGACACACCAGCATTATACAGCCTAATGAACTATGCCGACCTGCGTCTGGGAACCTGGTATCCGATGGGCGGAATGCACATGGTGGCGAAAGGTATGGCCGCGGTGGCCACCGAACAAGGTGCCGATTTGAAATTCAATGAGCACGTTGAGCGCATTGTGGTAGAAAATGGAAAAGCGGTGGCCGTGGAGACGGAAAATGGCCGGTTTGAATGTGATGTGTTGGTTTCGGGTGGAGATTACAACCACACCGAGCAGCATTTACTGGAACCTCAGTTCAGAAATTATTCGGAGAAATATTGGGAAACCCGCGTGATGGCTCCGTCGAGTTTACTTTTTTATATCGGAGTGAATAAAAACGTAAAGAAGCTGTTGCATCACAATTTGATTTTTGACGAGCCTTTTGATCAGCACGCCGAAGAAATTTACGACCGACCACAGTGGCCCGAACGGCCGCTTTTGTATGTTTCGTGCGCATCGAGAAAAGATCCGGAAGTTGCTCCTGAAGGGAGTGACAACCTCGTGATTCTTATTCCCGTGGCCGTGGGTTTAACCGATACACCTGAAATGCGTGAGAAGTATTTCAACTACGCCATCGACAAACTCGAAGCAATGTGTGGTGAAGAAATCCGCAGTCACATTGTGGTAAAACAATCTTACGCCCACAACGATTTTATATCCGATTATCACTCTTTTAAAGGCAATGCATACGGATTGGCCAATACACTGATGCAAACCGCCATTCTGAAGCCGTCGATCAAAAACAAAAAAGTTTCGAACCTATACTACACCGGCCAGCTTACCGTTCCGGGTCCCGGAGTGCCACCAACCATTATTTCGGGGAAGGTCGTTGCCGGACAGATTGTGAAAGAGCAGTCGTGACTACGGTATCCCAAAACTCTTATAATTTTGCGACATGAGCCGACAACGCGAATTGTATGATCATGTTTGTCTCCGCTGTAGTAAATTGACCACCAATAGCTACAGCACCTCATTCTCATTGGGCATCCGTTTTCTGCACCGCGATTTTCACCTGCCGATTTACGCCGTTTACGGCTTTGTACGTTTTGCAGACGAGATTGTAGATACTTTTCACGAACACAATAAACCGGAGCTGCTCGCGCGATTCAAAGAGGATACTTACCGGGCTATTGAAGAAAAAATAAGCCTCAACCCTATTCTGCACAGTTTTCAGTACGTCGTCAACAAATACCACATAGAGCGGGAGTTGATCGACACGTTTTTATACAGCATGGAGCTGGATTTGAGCGAAAAAAAATACGATCAGGAGGGCTATGAAGAATACATTGTAGGATCGGCCGAAGTAGTCGGCCTGATGTGCCTGCGGGTATTTCTCGAAGGCGATGACGCCAAATACGATGAACTGAAACACTACGCCCGAAGGTTGGGTTCGGCTTTTCAGAAAATCAATTTTTTGCGCGACCTGAAAGCCGATTACCAGGTGATGGGCCGAACGTATTTTCCGGAAGTTGAAATGAGCAATTTCACCGATGCCGTAAAATCAGAAATTGAAGCCGACATTCAGAAAGATTTTGACGATGGCCTTACCGGCATCCGGAAACTTCCGAAGAAATCGCGATTCGGTGTTTATGTGGCTTTCGTTTATTACCAATCGCTGTTTAATAAAGTGAAAAAAACACCGGCCGCAGTTATCCTGAATAAGCGAATTCGCATTTCGGACAATCAGAAATATATGCTGTTTCTGAAGTGCTATCTGAAGCACCGGATGAACGCTATTTAAGACCCCGGTTCGGCCATCGGCCACAACAAATTATTAACTTTGGCAAAAATCTGAAGCTTGTTGGTTGTACTTATCATATTGGCCACTTTCGCAGGGATGGAATTTGTAGCATGGGCCACGCATAAGTATTTAATGCATGGTTTGCTCTGGAAAGTGCACGAAGATCACCACGTCCGCAACAACCACCCCTTCGAAAAAAACGATCTGTTTTTCCTGATTTTTGCCATCCCGAGCTGGCTGTGCATTATGTTTGGCAACATGTACGGATCTAGTATAGCGGCCGCCATCGGTTGGGGAATTCTGGTGTACGGAATTGCCTACACTTTTATCCACGAGATTGTAATTCACCAGCGGATTAAATTATTCAGCAGAACCAACAATGTGTACCTACGCGCCATCCGGAAAGCGCACAAAGTGCACCACAAGAAACTGAACAAAGAAGAAGGTGAATGTTTCGGAATGCTGATCGTGCCGTGGAAATATTTTCGCGAAGCCATTGAATATAAACGCAAACAAAAGGCCCCGGGCAAAATCTGAGGATGTATACTTATATTCTCGTTTTACTGCTATCCCTTTCTGTGCCCGTTATCCGGTCATTTGAAAAAACGCATATCCATTTTGCCGGAAAATTCCGGTTTCTGCTTCCTGCAATGCTGATTACTTCGGCCGTTTTTGTAGCCTGGGATGTAATGTTTACCAAATGGGGCGTGTGGGGTTTCAATGACGATTTTGTAATGGGGCTTTACATTTTCGGATTGCCTCTGGAAGAATGGTTGTTTTTCCTGGTGATTCCATACGTGTGCCTTTTCTCGTATGAAGTGCTCAACTATTTCGTCAAGCGCGATTTTTTCAAACCGGCGGCCATTTGGTTATCCATAGGAATGATTGCGCTGATGTGCTGGCTGGTGATTCAGCACAACAATCTCATCTATCCGCTCTGGATCGGGATTTTTAATATCGCCTTGATAGCTTTTGTAGGATTGGCATGGCGGCCCGTCTGGCTCGGCAGGTTCTACTTCATGTTTTTCGTGATTCTGGTACCTTTTTTACTGGTTAACGGAATACTTACCGGCTCGTTTTTCGACCGGGTAATTGTATGGTATAATCCCGAAACCATTCTGAATTTCCGGATCCTAACCATACCCATAGAAGACCTGTTTTACGCATTCGGAATGCTGTTGATGACAACGGCGCTTTACGAAGTTTTCAGAAAAAAGGGTGGAAAATCTCCCTGGCCGGAATCAGAATCGTGAGGCCACCACGCAACTGCGCTTATACCCTTTCGTATAGCCGTCGGTTGTAAACACCTCCATATAGATAATGTGAATTCCGACTCGGGCACGTTCGCCGTCATCCGTGGTGCCATCCCACGAAATAACACCATCTGTACCGAGTAATTCATTGCGCATCAACCTGCGAATTTCCCGTCCGGCAGAATCGTAAATGGTAATGTTTCCGGCCAGACCGCTGCGGTCGAATTTGTAGTGAATGCTCGTCACATCCTGATACCCGTCGTTGTCGGGTGAAAAAATCTCCGGTGAAACCGACACTTCATCATTCGATTCTTCGAGCATCTGAAACTGAGAGTTTTCAAATCCCGGAGTGGCCCAGTTGTACATTTCCGACGCCGACATCCAGTTCGTGTTGTCATCGCTCGGGCGGTCGAAACTGATCCGTTCCAGCGACACTCCTTTTACATCATTGAGCAATGCGAAATGCAGGTCTTCGAAATAATCAAAACGATCTACCGTGTTTCCCGAAGGATCCATTAAAATCACCTGTCCATCGCTGTTGTTCAAGGTAGGAATATCCTCTGCCTGAAAAACGCGGGCCGGCGGAGCAAAAGGATATTCCGCCAGTATATTTGCCCTATTGTCGGTTATGGCCAGGTAATCGCCCGGTAATAAAATATAGGCCTCATCGGTAATCAGCCGCATCTGATCATTGGAAAGGTTTCCTAGAATCCATCCCTGCAGACCGATAATCGCATTGCTGTTGTTGTAAATTTCCACAAAATCTGCTCCGCCGGTTCGCTGGTTGAATAGAATTTCATTGATGATAAGATTGCCGGCAGTTGGTGTTCCGGGTCGGCCAAAAATCGCATCGCCTTCATTTTCGAATTCATTTCCGGTGCAATCCAGCAATCCGAAAATCTCTATCGTATGCACCTGATTTGGCTGCAGCGTTTCAGCAAGCGTCAATCGAATGCGCTGGTCATCGGGTGCCAAATTTTCGATGTCAAAAACCGTCAGCTCCGGCGAAAAGGAATATCCTGCTGAAATCACCGACGAGCTATCAAGAGTTTCATTAAACACCAGCTCAATCGTTACTGAATCTATTACCAGAATGGTAGTCAGTTGCGGGCCATTTTCGTCAGGAGTTAAATCATATACCGAGTTCTGTGTTCCCGGCGTTCCCCCGGCCTGGGCAACAGAAGCCCGCCAGTTATCGCCCGCACGGCAGGGTTCTTCCGGATTGATTCTCTCCAGGCTCCAGCCCCCATCGGTTTTATCAGTATCGTTAAACCAGCTCAGGTCATAATCAACACGGTCAACCAACGCTCCGGAGGCATTCACAAAATTCAGCTCCTTTCCGGAGTTCGTGAGAAAGGTGGAAGACATCGACTGCATCTCTGTAACCGACTCAAAATTTTCAAATAGCTCTGCCGTACCGGGTGTTACCAGCACAAGATAACCTTCGGGTTCTATAAAGGTATTGGGCTGAAAACTCGCGCCCGAAATGTTTGCTCCGGATAGGTCGAAGAGTTTATCGGTGCGATTGTAGAGTTCGATGTATTCTATATCCGGAAGCCCAACAACCGGACTTGGATCTGCCATAATTTCGTTGATCAGCACCTCATACAACCCGGGTGTAAAACCGATTAAAATTTCGATACTGTTGTCTTCGGCAATTTCATTTCCGGGGCAGTCGGTGATGCCTTCGATGGCCGTCCCGCTGCCTTGTTCGATCAACCGTTCTTTCCGCCTGGTCAGGCCGAACCGCT
>CALDPJ010000044.1 GCA_937911795.1 uncultured Flavobacteriales bacterium
ATGCGCGGACATTATGTTGACAATGCGCTGAGCGTACCCCATGGGAAGTTCACCTACTTCTATCAAAACGGAAAAACTGAATCTGAAGGCTCATACGAAAATGGTGCTAAAATAGGAGTGTGGGAACGTTGGAATCCGAACGGAACACCCAAGGCAGAAAGATACTACAGCGGATATAAGTTCGGTGATGAGCCGGTACTTGATCCGGATGAGATGCCCGAGTTTGAAGGTGGTCGTGAAGCCATGCAGCAATTTCTTTCAACAAATCTTCAATACCCCGAAATTGCATTGGTCAATAAAATGGAAGGAGAAGTTTTTGTCTCTTTTGTGATCAATAAAGTCGGCAAAGTTGAGCGCGTAATGGTAATGAATAGTATAGATCAGCACCTTGATCAGGAAGCAATTCGATTGATCGAAAGCATGCCCGACTGGACACCCGGTCGAAAAGATGGCAATCTTGTCAACACACAAATGGCCATTCCCATAAAGTTTGTGTTGAGTAAGTAATCGCCCTCTTTAAAGTTTAATCACCTTTACAGTTGCGGATTGACTGGCGGATTCTATCCTAATGATATAGCTTCCGGCAGATAAATGCTGCATCGGAATCTCAACAAAATTTTCCGCTATACTTTCCTGGCGAATCAATAACTCACCGGCTAAATTGTATAACGTGTAACTAAAGTTGTCGGAATTTCCGGAAAGTTCAATTCGGAGTGTTTCCTGTACAGGATTGGGGTAAAATGTTGCGTTCAGTGCTGGTTTATCCGCGATTCCAACCGGTGATTGATTCACAACAAAATCCGTAAAACACCCGGTTGCAGAAATATTTTGATCGGTAGCAAACATTAACATTTTGCCGTTTCCACTGAATCCATTGCCGTTGTTTTCGATAAAAGCGCTGAAGGAAAAAATTCCGTTGGATATTTCTGTAGTACCGGAAGCCACCGTATCCACACGCACATTGTATTCAAACGGAGCATAATCATCATTGGCCAGCGTTATCACCGGAATTTTACTGTCCAGAATAATATAGCTCATCGGACCATCGAAACTAAATTCTGTTGATCCGTCATAATTCAGGACCTCACCGGTAAATTCTATCTCAGCATTGAAATCAAAAGAAAAAGTACCTGAACCGGTATCTTCCTCGGCCACGTTGGTTATTATCAGATTCAATTCGGGATAATTCAGGCGTGTCATCGGATCGCCCATTAAATTTACTGATCGGTGGGTTATTCCATTTCCCGAAACAGAATTGTTCTTCGCATATTTGATTATGTCCCCCATCCTGGGATAAACGCCGTTTTCATGGTTGAAGAGGTGGTTGTTGAAATGTAGGTTTAAATTGTAATTCGAGGAAGAATAACCCGGGCGCGCATTGCTTACACAGGCAATTGCACCACCATTGGGATTGAACATCATCAGTTCACTTCCAGTTGTATGGTGCGGTGCATCGTATTTGCTGAATTCGCAATTGGCCATAAAAAATATTGGTAAATGTTCATTTTGCAGTTGGGCAAACATGGTATCTACCATTACCTTCTCGGCCGACCAGTTTGAGAACCCGCTGTGGCCGGTATAATTGCATATGAGGGCTCCGGATTCAATGGATTCAATTATGTCCGCGGTCGCTCCGGGATAACTATCACCGCCACTTGCATCCGGTACTTGTTCATATGCGTCAAAAAATATTTTTTTAACATTCAGTGCGCATTCTGAATTTTCCAAATGACCGGCCAACAAATTGGATTGGTTCATATGAAGGTTGTTGTCTTCATCGTCGGCAATGAATATTGCATTGTACTGCCATTCACCATGTGAGGCTGGAGAATGGTAACCTATAATTTTATTCACCATTATCTGAGCTTCCTCAACTGTACGGGCTGGCAACCGGCCTATTCCCAAATTAATTTCATCCATCAGATCATTCGAAGAGGAAGCTTCAAGAAGTCCGAAATAATCATCCGAGCAGTAGGAAGTTATAACCGCATATGATTTTTCTGATTCAAAGGTTGGTACGAAATCCATGCCCGGATAAATGTGGCCTTTGTAATCGAACGAAGCGTCGCCCAATAAGCAGAGGTATTCAGGTTTTTGGTCTGGTGCTCCGGCCTGATCGTAAAAGTAGCGCACATAATCTTTTATGGCTGTGATGTCCTTAGAACCTCCTGAAAACTCCAGATAAATTTGTTCAGTCGTCGCGACATTTACAGTGAGTCCGTTGGTGGTTTCATGAAACTGGGCCAATTGCATAGCTTGCGCAAGGAAATCAGGATGTGTAACAATAAACCCATCTGCCTGCGGTTGGGATTTAAGATTTTGGTTAACAATAGGACCAACATATTCGGGTAAAAGTAAATCGTTCTGAGAAAAACATACAAACTCACGGAGCAAATTATTAGAAGCCTGAATAGTAACATTACTTCCGGCTCCGTTAGTTGGTTTCTCAATGGGTTGATGGAAGTTGGTGACATCCCAGACCGAATGAACAGATGAGAAATTCTGAAGATTATACAAGGTTGATCCGTTTGTCTGCAAGCCTTCTGTCTGCCGGAAATGCAGTTGCCCGTTTTCCGGAATAATCAGCTCCCGTTCCACCTCAAGAATAATATAATTCAGCCAGGCAGCACTGTAATTGTTGTGAGGATTCATCGTAATTGTTACAGTAGCCAAATCCTCATTCATCGTAAAATTGAAATGATGAGTTCCGGGACGTACCAAATCATTCAAATAATTATCTGAAATATTTAAAACTTCAAATGATGAACTCTCATCTGCAACGGAAATTACAAACTCATTGATGTTTCCTGTGCCATAACATCTTGAAACGAGGTCAATGAAGCAGATTGCGGGATTTTCAGAGATTACATTTGGAAAAGAGAAGATGAATTCATGGGTTAAGATTTCAGCAAATTTTTCTCCATACCACTTTTTACCAGACGAGTGGATATTGAATTGTTCTGTTTCGTGAAGCTGTCGATCTCTAAAACTGCTGGTCTCATGAGTTATTGGCAGCTGAAGCTGACTTTCCGCCGAAATTCTCAATCCTGCACCCGATTCAAAATTCAGGAAATAGTGCGTGTTGTCGTCATACAAATGGGTTTGGTGCCGGAAGCTGTTTTCCTCAATGTCATAGAACCACGTAGTTTGATTACTTCCATAGAAAAGCAGATACTCTCC
>CALDPJ010000045.1 GCA_937911795.1 uncultured Flavobacteriales bacterium
TATATTTCGTCAAAAGCTTGAGCAATATTGAATCCGGTGAGCGTGGAATACAATCTCTTTGAATTTATTAGATTCAGTTTCCTGTACTCAAGATCACAAGCAATTGAAAATATTTTTTCGGACATCTCCGGGATGCTATCAGGGTCAAATACGAAGGCTTCATGATCAATCGTCTCAGGCAGGGAAGTGACATTAGAGCAAATTACCGGAACTTGTTGAACGATTGCTTCCATTAAAGGAAAGCTACCTGCTTCGTATTTCGTGGGCACCACAACTGCAGTCGTAGTATGATACAATTGTTTTAACTCCTGATCAGAAACCACTCCCCGAAACTCCACAAAACCCATAGCATTGTTCTTTCGGATAAACTCTTCTATAATGTTGAAGTGATCTGTTTTATGCCCTGTGCAGATCAATTTAAATTCGCTGAGGTCGGGATGGAGATTGCGGGCTTTCAAAAAAGCTTCAATCAATGTCACGTGATTTTTGTGAGGCCATGTTGCCGCAGGATACAGCAGGAATTTTTCTCCTTCAAGCGGGGTTTCCCTTACATCAATGTCAGGATCTGGTTTGCCAATTGTAACGACATCAACTTTATCCGGTGCTACACCAAAAAAATGTACAAGATCGGCTTTAACATGGTTATAACTCACGATTACCCGCGCTGCCTCTTCACACCCTATCCGGTTATTTCGTGCTCTGTTTTCGCGTTCGGCCGGTGTGAAATATTCGGGCATATGTAGTTCCTGAACATCGTGCAGCGTAAAAATAAATGGGAAGTCATTCAGCGGATAATTTTGGGTGGGGGAGTGGATGAGGTCGATATTGTATTTTTTCAGAATGGAACCGGCAACCGATTGTATTTCGAACTCCGGAATCCAGTTTACTTCCTGCCGAATCAAATTTAAAATCCGCCGGAATTTGTTCGCAAATCTGTTTAATTTACCTAAACGGTGGTTTAAAATGAAAATATTCGCGGTATCTCCGAACCGGCTGGAAAGAAATTCTGTTTCGGTATGGTTATAAACGTAAATTTTGTTTTTGCTGCTGCGCATCCCTTCCAGAACGCTGACGGCGTACTGAAAAACCCCACCTGAATTTCTCGACAGTTCTGGAATGTAGTACAGGATATTCTTTGCCATTTCAAATCATTTTGCCGGATTTCCATATACCGTTTTTCCGGTTTCCACATTCCTCACAACTACCGAACCCGCTCCTATCGTTGCATCAGAACCTATTTTTTTCTCTGGAATCACCACACTTGAAGCACCGATAAAAACACGATCGCCGATGTTCACTTCCCCGGTAAGGCATACGCCAGGTGCGAGATGTGAAAAACTTCCGATGGTGCAGCCATGTTCCAGATTAGAATGATTGTTCAGAATAGCCCCGTCGCCGACCCTTACCAGACCGTTGAGATAAGACATGGCTCCGATAAAAATTCCGCTGCCCAATTCTACATTTTGTTCTATGCACGCAGT
>CALDPJ010000046.1 GCA_937911795.1 uncultured Flavobacteriales bacterium
CTTTTCCAGAAACACTTTCCGGAACATCGATTACCAAAGTCTCATACGGCTCGCACTGAACCCCGTCGATTTCTTTAACGATTACACGTGGTTTTCCCACCTGCAGCTCGTAACCTTCACGACGCATTGTTTCAATCAGAATTGAAAGGTGCAAAACCCCGCGTCCAAAAACATTGAATTTATCCTCCGATGCTGTGGTTTCAACCTTCAGCGCGAGATTCTTCTCGGTTTCTTTCATGAGCCGATCGCGTAGATGGCGGGAGGTCACATATTTTCCTTCTTTTCCGAAGAACGGAGAATTGTTGATCGTAAACAACATGCTCATCGTCGGCTCATCTACTTCAATGCGTGGCAAGGCTTCCGGTGATTCGATATCGGCAATGGTATCTCCGATTTCAAAATCGTCCAGACCGACAATAGCGCAGATATCACCGCTGCGGACACTGGCTGCGCGTTCACGGCCAAGACCGATGAACACGTGCAGTTCCTTGATCCGAACTTTTTTCTGAGAGCCATCTCTTCGGCAAATGATATAATCTTTTCCTTCGTGCAAATCGCCCCGAAAAACCCGACCAATTGCAATTCGTCCAACAAAACTTGAAAAGTCGAGTGAGGTAATTTGCATCTGAGCATTTCCTTCTCGATACGGAGCCTCCGGAATGGATGCGATAATTGTATCGAGCAACGGTAGAATGTTATCCGTAGGCTGGTTGTAATCCTTGCTCATCCATCCTTGCTTCGCAGAGCCAAAAACAGTTTCAAAATCCAACTGGTCTTCGGTTGCATCCAAATTAAACATCAAATCAAACACAGCCTGCTGAGCCTCATCAGGCGTGCAGTTTTCCTTGTCCACTTTGTTTACCACAACGATTGGCTTCAGACCAAGATCTATGGCTTTTCCAAGTACAAAGCGGGTTTGCGGCATCGGACCTTCAAATGCATCGACCAAGAGTAAAACACCATCGGACATACGCAAAACGCGTTCAACTTCACCACCGAAATCGGCGTGACCAGGAGTATCAATAATATTGATTTTTACGCCCTTGTACTGAACGGATACGTTTTTAGAAAGAATGGTAATTCCCCGTTCGCGCTCCAGATCATTGTTGTCAAGAATAAGATCACCGGATTGTTGGTGTGGGTCGACCACCATCGAGGCCTGGATAATTTTGTCCACAAGCGTGGTTTTACCATGATCGACGTGAGCGATAATAGCAACGTTTCGAATTGATAGCATATAAAAATTAAAGGATATTAAGTGCTGAAAAAGTGACTATTCCGTATCGAGATTGACGCGCAGCTTTCGGCCGTTCACCATTAAACCTTCGAAACGTTCTTCGAGTGCTTTGCCCTTCGCTTTTGTAAGATCAAAAAAGGAAAAACGCTCTTTTATAGTAATCCGGTCGATATCATTGCGCGAAACCTGACCTTGTTCGCTGACGAACTCAGTGAGAGATTGTTTATCAACTCCGTCTACCAGACCAACATTGATGAAATAACGTGCAGCACCATTAGAAGAAACGGGACGTTTGTCACCGGCACTTCTTCGTTCCGGAGATTTACGGAATGGTTTGTCACCGGTACTTCCGTTTCTGCGCGAATCCATTGCACCTCTTCTTCCAGAAGTAGCCGGTGAATCGGTACGTGGCGCACGAATGGTTTCTTTCTCTTTACCGTAAGAAGCGATTTGCTGGGCAACGAGTTTTTCGATCAGTTCTTCTTTTGAAAGATCTGCAAACTTTTCGGTGAGGTTACTTACTACCGCTTTGCTGGCATCAGCAGAATTGGTATTCACAACAGAATCTGCCCATACGTTTAGTTTCTGGTCGATAACCGATTTGCGCGAAGGCACATCTACCGGTGAAAATTTAATTTTCATCTGCTTCTCGATGCGCTGTAATCCTCTGATATCAGCATGACCAACCAATGCAAGAGAAATTCCTGATTTCCCGGCGCGTGCTGTTCTTCCGCTTCTGTGCGCGAAAGACTC
>CALDPJ010000047.1 GCA_937911795.1 uncultured Flavobacteriales bacterium
ATCATCCTTTTAGACCGAACGTGATCTTCAGAAACCATATCCAGCACAGCCAGATCAGTAAGGCCATCATTGTTGATATCGGCAACATCAGAGCCCATACTGTAAAAGGAAATATGTCCGAAGTGATCGAGAATTCCATCGCGAAAAGTGCCATCACCCTGGTTGAGGTAGAGGTGATCTGGTTCGCGGAAATCATTGCAGACGTATATGTCCGGACGGCCGTCGTTGTTGAAATCAGCTATTGAAGCAGATAGTCCCCAGGCTTTATTCAATAATCCTGCTGCTTCTGTTACATCTGAAAAATAAGTGCCGTTGTTCTGATAGAGTTTATCAGAAGTCTCAGGTTCAGTTATTTTTTGTTTTTCGAGATCTACATTGATATTGTCCTGAAAATCTATCCGGTGATTGACAAGGTAAAGGTCGAGGTCGCCGTCGTTGTCGTAGTCAAAAAAATAAGCCATCGTAGAGTAGGCCGGATCATCTATTCCCCAGGTTTTTCCGGATTCTGTAAAAGTATTGTTTCCATTATTGATGAATAACTTATTCCGCCGTTCATCTTCCGGCATCAACCCGGATTTACAGACATACAAATCCAGCCATCCATCTGCATTGATGTCAATCCAACAAACGCCTGTAGTCCAGCCGGTATCGTCGGTCACGCCCGAAGAAACCGTAATATCTTCGAACTGGAAATTGCCTTTGTTGAGATATAGTTTATTGCTTCCCTGGTTGGCAGAAAAATAGAGATCGGGTAGTCCGTCGTTGTTGAAATCTCCGGCAGCCACTCCTCCGCCGTTGTACATGTAGCTATATCGTAGGTAATTGAATTCTTTGTCTTCTCTTATGTCATTGCGGAACTCAACACCAGTTAATTGTGGTGTAAGTTGTTCAAACAAGGTGGAATGTTCCTCAGGTAGTTTGACTTTTTCTTCCTTTGATTTGTTTTCACAACCAAC
Organism: uncultured Flavobacteriales bacterium; assembly: GCA_937911795.1. Taxonomy (GTDB): domain Bacteria; phylum Bacteroidota; class Bacteroidia; order Flavobacteriales_D; family SKUL01; genus SKUL01. The sequence continues at coordinate 957 of CALDPJ010000047.1, forward strand.
AATTGCTAAAGTGCCAAGTAGAAATAAAAACAATCTCATAGTCAAGAAGTGAAAAGATAAAGATAGACTTTCAGCAATTTTATCAAGGAGATAAAAATTGAAGCAACTTAGAATATGTATTCACACAAAAATATGACTATACTGAAATTGAAGGTAGGAATGTTCCCGCAAAAGCTAATTAGCTTGTATGTCTATTTATGTACCAGCCGCTTTGTTGTAATCCCCGTTTTTGTTTTCACTTGTAGCAGATAAACGCCCTTGGAAGCATTGCTAAGGTCGATGGTGTGGGAAGTGTCAAAATGTGAAACGTAAATCTGCTCACCCAAAGGGTTGTACACTTCAACGCGTCCACTGCCAGATATCAGCAATTGGAATTCACCATTCGAAGGGTTCGGAAACACCACCACTTCATTTTCAAGGTCGTTTTCGGTGATGGCAGTAAATTCATCTTCGCTGAGGTAGTAGTATCCCATTTCTTCAATGTAGCCCATTGTGAAATGATATCGCGTCTGGACGACAGGAATGGAATCACCGATGAGACCAATCCCTTTTACAGGAGTTGTTAATCCTGGCAAAATTTCAGGAGCTTCGTGGAAAGTCCAGATGCCATCCATTCGTTTGTACACGCCGCACGGGCTGCAAAATTCGGATCCTTCCAAATTCACATAAAGTACTCCGTCGGTATTAAAAACGGAACTGATTCGCAGAATTTCATCGGTGGTAGGATCCCATGGGACTGCTACTGCTCCGGGATTATCAATCACCTGAAAAATTTCGTTTCCGGTGGTGAGCATTAGCCCTGTTGAAGGATGAAAGATCAATTCGAAATCGCCATTCAGATCTTCGAAAAAATCCGGGGTGATATCTGTCCACGACGTCCCATCATCTTCGCTCACAATTAATTGGTGTGACAACGCTAAGGTTTGAAAGGAAACATACAGATTCCCTGTTTCATCTTGTAAGGCTCCGGTGTATCTAAAACCCATAGGAAAACCGAGATTTTGAAGGGATTCAGAATCCAGGATGGAATTCCAGGAATCACCAAAATCCGTGCTGTGCCACAACTTCATATTATCCTGATGTTGAGCGGTAAACAGATTATCGGCAGGGTCTAAATTGAAATAATAAAAGTCAAAATTGCCGTTGTTGTTTTGAGTGAGACCATTTGATGCCGTGATCGACGACCACGTTCCTCCGTTGTTCACCGATCGGTAAAGATTGAACTGACTGCCCACAAATATCATTTCCGTATTCTTCACCTGCAGAAATTCGTTGACCGAGGCAAAATCGCTTTCCGGGTCATCCACATAACTTGAGCTCCATTGAGGAGAAGCATAATCGCTCATTATACTCAACAGCCTGCTGATGGCAGAAATAGAATAAAGGGTGCCATCGTGACTGGCGAAATTGTCATGTTGATAGGTAAGTGTGTTCATCAAGCCTTCGTGCTGTTGTTGCCAGTTGAAGTCTGGAATTTCTCCGGAAAGAACACCGATACGGTTGTTGGCGACATACTTAAATTCGTTGGCCGCACCCTCAGTAGCGTCCACGACTACATCATTCGCAACGTTGAAGATTTCATTGTTTGAAAGGTCAAAAATTAAAAGCCCGTCGTTGGTTGAAATCAACAGACTATTTGCGGCTTCGGCATAAGACAATCCGTGAAAACCCGAAGTGTTATTTGGGCCGGTAGTATTGAAAGACATCTCAAATGACCAGTTCTCCAGATCTGCACTGCTGTACATTGAATAATCAGTGTTGTTGGGTTCTTGAACCACAGTATAATAGATTCCTCCGGGAGTCTTGGTAATGGTCCTCAGCTTTTCACCTATAAAAGCCAAAGCAGACCAGGATGCTCCGAAATCTGTGGATTTTTGCAAACCAATGTTGCTGGCTACGAGCCAATGCGAGGAGCTGTCTATTAAGATATCTTCTGCCAGTCCGTTTCCGAGCACAGCATCACTCCAGGTGTCACCATTAGTGGTGGAATAAAAGTATCGTTGGGTACCACCTCCGAAGCTGAAATTACCGGAAACAACGATCAGGTTATCAGAACTGTCAATATTTCCAATCGATTCATGCAGTCCGGTGGTTAGATTCGTAGAGAAAAATTCCTGCCCCCAATTCGCTCCGGCATTGTCAAAATAGCTGATACCATTTAAGCTTGTGCAAAGAAAAACACGTCCATTGTTGTTATTGATGTGCAGCACTCTTGCGTTGGCGGTAAAGCTTGCGAATTGTGGTGGCGCAACAGGAAGCCAGCTATTTCCATTGTCTTCGGAATAGAATACGAAATTGTTGTTCGATAGAACGTATTCGGTTCCTGAATCGGAAACTTCAATTTGCTTTAAAGTAACGTTGGGCGAAAGCCCCGACAGCTTGTGCCAGGATTGAGCTACCAGAAACAGTGGCAATATAGACAAGAGGCTTGTTGAGAAGATTATTTTGGAAATCATGAGCAGGAATGTTTTGAAACAAATGTAGCCTTCCTATGGGTGTGTTGGCGAATCGATTACACCAAACAGGTGAAATTCTTGACCAAAGAATAAAGTGCTGGTAGAGATCGTGTTTTTGTAGGTGTTGATGTAAGGAAAGCACTGGATGATGTATATCACAAAACAGCCAAAGGCTTTTGTATTATCTTCACTCCGATTGATTTCTATTGAATGTGAAAAATGTAGTGAATTTCATTTTGCGTTTTCGGATTCCGGAAATAATTTTTTGGGCAATATTGTATTGGTCTATAGCGCACAATTTAAGTCTATCCAATAATCCCTCTTCCCGCTTTCCATTTACTATTGCTGCTTTGATCGTTGCTGTTCAGTTGGCGTGTGTGTATGCTACCATGTATGTCATTCTTCCGAGATTTTATTTCAGGCAGAAGTATGTTGCGCTATCTCTGGTGTTACTGTTGCTGTTTGTGACCGGAGCAATACTCACCGATTTATTTAGCGATCTGGTCAAATTTTTCGCAACGCGTTCTGAATCGATTGAACTCAATTGGCTGTCGGTTATCAGCCATTTTGTAGATATTGTTGTTTTAACAATGGTATTAAGTGGGTTGCACCTCGGGCGTCACTATTATCTGAAGGACAGGAAGAACAAGGAGATAGAAAAGCAACGGCTGATTGACGAGTTACACTTTTTGAAATCTCAGATCAATCCTCATTTCCTGTTCAATGTGTTGAACAGCATCTATATTCTTATCGATGAGGAAAAGGAAAAGGCAGGCACGGTGTTGTTGAAGCTTTCTAACTTACTGCGATACCAGCTTTATAAAAATCCGGATTCGAAAGTGTATGTGAGTGAAGAGATTGATTTCATTAAGGATTATATCGAAATTGAAAAAGTTCGGGATTATGATCGTTTAAAAGTTAAGTGCAACATTTCTGAACCCATTCCGGAGTTGATGATCGCTCCGCTTATTTTAGTAACTTTTGTTGAAAATGCGTTTAAACACATCTCGCATTTTGACGATAAGGAGAACAAAATTGAAATATCTGTGAACTTTAAGAACAAAAGCCAAATGAATTTTTATGTTGCAAATACCTTTTCACGAGAATCCGACTTGAAGAGAGAAGGGGGCATTGGTTTGCAAAATGTGAAGCGTAGATTGGAATTGCTTTATCCGAATCGTCACCGGTTGGAAATTCACCAGAAAGAAGATTTTTATGTTGTCAATTTAGAAATTGAACTTGATGAAATACAATTGCCTTATAGTAGATGACGAAGGGTTGGCCCGGGCAGGAATGGAGAAATTCGTGGACCGGGTGCCCACGCTCAAATTGGTGGATTCCTGCAACAGTGCTTTTAAAGCAATGGAGGTTTTGAGCACCCAAAGGATAGATATTCTTTTTCTGGATATTAAAATGCCACAAATGAGTGGAATAGAGTTTCTGAAATCGCTTCACAAAGTTCCCGCAACAATCATTACCACCGCTTTCTCCGAATATGCAGTAGAAAGCTTTGAACTCGACGTGATTTACTATCTGGTAAAACCGATTTCCTTCGAGAAGTTTTTAAAGGCTGTGAATAAAGCGATTGATTTTTCCGCGCTTCAAAATCAAGGAAAGTCCGTGGCAGAGGACCATCTGTTTATCAAATGCCAGAAGAATTATGAGAAAATTCTGTTTAACGATATCCTCTTTGTCGAGGCCCTTCAAAACTACGTCATCTTCCGTACTACTCATGGCAATTATATTACCTACCTGACTTTGAAAAGGGTCGGGGAATTCCTTCCCGCTGAAAGCTTCAGCAAAGTGCATAAATCATTTATTGTAGCACATAACAAGATCGATCGAATCGAAAGAGACCAGCTCGTTATTCAGGACTACGAAATTAAATTCAGTAGTCAGTATAAAAGCAAGATCGTTAACAGCATAATGGGAGATAATCTGCTGAAGCGTCGGAATTAATACCCCCCATTCAAACTTAAAACCTGTTCATCCTTCTTCTTCCCGGAGTGTATAATATGGAAAGCTCGATGGCACCTTTATTCTTTGTGGCCTGAGACAGTCCGGAGGTGTTGATGTCGTAACTGATCCGATACAGGTTTTTATTGTGTTGGATACCGGCCTGCAAAATCAGCGCGTCGGCGTTGCGGTAAAAAGCTCCGAAAACAAGTCCGTAAGGCTGCCTCAGTTCTATATTGCTCAGCACTCCGAAGGTTATTTCCTGTGCATTTCTCTGACGCATATACAATACACTTGGGTCTATAGAAACCTCGCGGTTCAGGTTGATTCGCATTCCTCCATGCACCACATACTTCAGCGGTTTTCTCGATTTTTCAGCTGTGAAATTTTCTCTTGGATGAGTCACATGGTAAACCGCGAATCCACCATGAGGGTTCAGCTTTTTCCGGAAGTTGATGTTCTCATAGTGAAACCCAACGCTGGCATCCGGAACAAAAGTGCTCCGGCGGTCCAGCATTTCGCCATTCGGCAGATCCGCATCAAAATTTACCCCATCGAACTGATTTTCGAACAACAACTCCGATGTGTTGATTCGGTTGTACAGAAATCCGATTTGCAGCCCTGTTGACAATATGAAATTCTTTTGCGACGGATCTGAAATCAGGTAAGAACCAGAAACCAGAAAATTGATGGTAGAGAAAACATCGGCCGCATTATAGGCAAGAATGGATGCCCCGAGTCCGAACCTTTCCTGGACAGGAATTTCAAAACTGGCTGCAGTTGTTGTGAAGTTGTTTCCCATCGATGCCCACTGACTTCGGTATTGCAGTCCGATCCTCATTTCTGATACATCGCCCATGGCCGTATTGGCTGGGTTGAGCATCATCGGCAATGCTTCGAATTGAGAAAAGTGGGCATCCTGAGCAGACATCTTTGTTGCTCCCAGAGCAATTAAAAAACAGAGGATGATGGTTCTTTTGGTTGATCCATTCATGGCGGATGGTTTTAAACAATATTTATGGTTATGCATGATCATGTTGGCTTATCGGATTAGGGTTATCTGACCTGATTTTTCGTATTCTTCTCCTTCAATGGTGGTTGCAGTAATCGTGTAAACGTAGGTTCCGACTTCTACATCCTGACCACGGAAGGTGCCGTCCCAACCGTCTTCCTGTTGGCTCGACTTAAAGATTAACTCGCCCCAACCGTTAAAGACTTTGAAGTCCATTTCGGTGAAAGGTCCGCCGAGTACGTAATACACATCATTCTCTCCGTCGCCGTTGGGCGAGAAGGCGTTCGGCATCTTCGGAGGAAGTACCCGTTGTCCTTCAAATCTCACTACGACCTGTGAAGAGTCAGAACATCCGAATTCATTGGTGACGATTTGGGTGACCGTGTACAGCCCGTCAGCGTTGTATTGGTATGCCGGATTCTGCGCGGTGGATGAACCAACATCATCGCCAAAAGTCCAGGCCCAACTGTTGCCACCGATTGATTGATCGGTGAAGCTGAAGGTTCCTTCATTGTCCATTTCCGTAACCGAGAAGCCCGCGGTAGGTACTTCGCTTATTTCTACCAGCATGGTGATCTCATCCGAGCAACCATTTGCATCCGTCACCAACAGACTTACACTATAGCTTCCAGTGCTGGAGTAGGTGACGGTCGGATTCTGTTCGATGCTCGTCATTCCGTTGCCGAAGTTCCATTGCCAGGTGTCAATGCTTCCGCTGAGTACCAGGGTCTGATCCATAAACTGGGTGGGTTGACCGGCACAGGCGTTCACCACATCAAAGTTGGCAATCAGCGGGTCGGAAATAATCACTTCCACTGCATCCGTTGCAGCAGGACAAATATCTCCGGCTTCGGTGGTAATGGTCAGGATTACGCCGCCGTTTTCAATATCAGCCTCGCTCAGAACATAAGATGCATTTACAGTATTTGCATCCGGAATAAAGGTTCCGGATCCGGAGGTGGTCCAGGTTGCTCCCGAAGTGTTTTCGATACTGCTGTCCAGTGTCACCTGATTGTTGCTTCCACAGGTTACGATGTCATCGCCTGCGTTGGCTTCGGGTGCAGCTTCGAAAGTGACGGTTACCACATCGCTGTGATCCTCACACGGCGTTTCGGTAATGGTCGTCAACGTGAGACTTACACTTCCTATTAATAAGTCTACTGCACTTGCGTTGTACACCGCGTCCAGGATATTGGCATCCGGTTCAAATGTTCCGGTTCCTGTCGTTGTCCAGACTCCCTGGCTGGCACCTTCGATGATTCCGTTGAGTGCTATTTGAAGGTCGTTATCGCACTGCAGGAAGTCATCTCCGGCGTCCGCAACCGGAGCAGGATTGAACGTGATGGTCAGCTCATCTTCAACTTCAGCACATTCGCCAAGGTTGTTGCTCGTAAGGGTGAGTGTGATCGATCCCGAGGTGCTATCAGAAGCCGATGGGGTATAACTTGCATCCAGCGTAAACGGATCAGGATTAAAGTTTCCGTTTCCGCTGGTTGACCAGAATACGTTGTTGACATTCTCCACAACTGGATTCAGTTCCAGTGTTTCCATCGGTCCACAGACATCAATGTCGTCACCAGCATTTACAATTGCTACGGGTTCATAAGTGATTGTAACGACATCTGTAACCGCCGGACAACCACTGTTGTCGGTAGTGCTCAATGTCAGCACAACAGAACCTGCTTCGAGATCATCTGGGCCCGGTTGATAGGTCGCATTCAACGAATCGACATCAGGAGTAAATGTACCGTCGCCGGATGTACTCCAGCTTCCGGTGGATGCGTCGCCACCAACAGAACCGTTCAGTTCCACTTCGGGAGCATCGGCACAAACTGTAACATCTTCACCGGCTTCCGCGATCAGGTCTACACCAATCTGGATGTTCATCTGGTCACTCACCGCATTACACAAACCGTTTTCGGTGGAGGTGAGTGTGAGTGTAATCATACCCGCTGCGCTGTCAGCTTCACTTGGAATGTAGAGAACATTCAATGCTGTGCTGTCGGGCAGGAAGGATCCAGTTCCGTTTGTAGTCCAATATCCGCCACCGGCATTGGTGACCGATCCGCTGAGGACAATTTGTTCCGATGGATCACAAATCACCAGGTCGCTTCCGGCATTCACCACCGGTATTGGCAGAATTGTCAGCGTAACCGTATCAGATCCTTCATTGCACAAATCCTGATCGGTCGAAGTAAGCGTGATTTCTACCGAACCATTCAGCGCATCTTCGTCACTCGCAATATAAACCGCGTCAAGACTGGTGGCGTCGGGTTCAAAAGTTCCGGTTCCGGAAGTGCTCCAGATTCCTTCCGTTGCTCCTCCGGTGATGAAGCCAGAGAGTGGCGCAGTAAGATCATCTGCACAAATTTCGAAATCGTCGCCAGCATCAACAAACGGTGCATCTCCGAAGTTGATGACTACTTCATCGGTTGCCGGTTCGCATACACCGTTGTTCGTAGAGGTCAGGGTGAGGGTAACCGATCCACCGGTCGTATCACTTGAAGCGAATACATAAATAGCGTCGAGCGTATTTGCATCAGGAACAAAAGTTCCGTTTCCGCTGGTGGTCCAGAATCCGGTGACGGATCCGTTGGACACTGCTCCCTGCAGTTGCGTTTCAATCGCCTGAATACATACGGTCTGGTCTTCACCGGCATCGGCTACTATGCCTTCGGTAACGATGATCGTCAGTTGATCGGTGTCTGCTTCGCAGTTGCCGTTTCCGGTTGTGGTCAGGGTGATGGTCACCATTCCGTTATCGAGATCGGCTTCGGTTGCAAAGTAAGTCGTGTTGAGGTCTGTGGAATCAGCGAAAGTTCCGGTGCCACTGGTGGTCCATATTCCGCCGCCGGCATTTTCAATCGATCCGCTCAGATCAAATTCGAAGATGGCTTCACAAACCGCAATGTCCGCTCCGGCATTTGCAACCGGACCTGGAATGATGGTCAGGTTCAGGAAGTCGGAAGAAACATTACAACTATTGGTAGTGGTCAGCACAAGGTTCACCAGTCCGTTCTCCATGTCTTCTTCACTGGGGATGTAAATGGCATCTAACGCAGTTGAATCCGGCGAGAAAGTTCCGGTGCCGCTGGTTGTCCATACCCCTTCACTGGCCGCTCCGGAAATTACCCCGCTCAGCTGAACCTCGTTTTGGTTCGAACAGATTTCGATATCTACTCCTGCATTTGCACTTCCTTCAGGAAGAATGGTGATTTCCATCTGATCACTCACTGAAAGACAATTGCCAATGTTGGTGGCGGTCAGTGTCAGAATTACTCCAAGGTTGGTAGAATCCGCAGCACTCGGAACATAGGTTGCATTCAGTGTAGTTGCATCCGGAATAAACGTCCCGGTTCCGCTGGTAGTCCAGATTCCTGTGGTGGTTGCTCCCGATACATTTCCATTGAGCACAACTTCCATGTCATCTACACAAACCGTAACGTCGCTTCCGGCATTAACAACAGGAGCGGGAGTGATGGTTACCGTCATTTCATCTTCGGCGGCATCGCAGCTATTCGCTGTCAATGTCAGTGTCACATCACCCGAAGCGATATCATCATCTCCCGGCAGATAAGTAGCATTCAGCGTGCTGTTGTTCGGGATGAAGATTCCGTCTCCTGATGTGCTCCAGGTGCCACTGGTGGCTTCTCCGTCAATACTTCCTGTGAGCGAAACTTCAGGGTCATTGGCACAAACGGCGATATCATCACCGGCATCGGCAATTCCCGGAGGAAGTACAGTTACATTGATTGTGTCGCTCACCGCAATACAGGCTCCATTACCGGTAGAGGTGAGGACGACCTGAACAGTACCGGCTGCTGAGTCTGCAGCGCTGATGTGGTAAACCGCATTCAGATCAAACGGACTCGGAACAAAGAATCCGGTTCCTGTAGTGGTCCATTCTCCAGTGGTGGTAGATCCGCCAACAGTTCCTCCCAATTGCACTTCGAGTTCGGTAACACAAGTGAGGATGTTGTTACCCGCATCCACAACCGGAACAGGATCAATGGTGATGGTTACTACATCTGTTTCCGGTAAACAATCACCATTTCCGGTTGAGGTAAGGGTCAATTGTACGGTTCCTGCACTGATTTCGTCAGCAGTCGGAATGTAGGTCGCAGTGAGGGTGGCGTTGTTCGGCGAGAAACTTCCGTTTCCACCGCTCCAGATACCTCCGGTAGCACCATTTACAGTACCGTTTAATTGTGCTTCGAGGTTGTTTTCACAAACAGTGATGGCCTCACCTGCATCAACCACCGGAGCATCGGTGAAGATGATTTCCACT
>CALDPJ010000048.1 GCA_937911795.1 uncultured Flavobacteriales bacterium
GCCAATCCCTGCGGCGTGGCCAGCCGCGACAGCCTCGCAGCGGCCTATGCCGAAGCGCTGGCCTGCGATCCGGTGAGTGCCTTCGGTGGCATCGTCGCAGTGAACCGCATTCTCGATGCCGCCAATGAACATCAGAAAGGCAAGATGAAAATTGGTAGTACCTTGAAGGGAATCGGCCCGACGTATATGGATAAAACTGGTAGAAATGGTTTGCGTGTAGGCGACATTCTCAAAGCCGATTTTGAAGAAATCTACCGCAATCTTGTCAACAAACACGAACGACTGCTCAAACAATTCGATTTCGAGTACGATCTGCGTCCGCTCGAAGAAGAGTGGCTGGAAAGCATTGCTTTTATGAAGCAGATGAAAATCATAGACAGCGAGCACTTTCTGAACAACGCCATGCGCGAGGGTAAAACCATTCTCGCCGAAGGAGCCCAGGGATCCTTGCTCGACATCGACTTCGGAACTTATCCTTACGTTACGTCATCCAACACACTTTGCTCAGGTGCCTGTTCGGGTTTGGGAATTGCTCCCAATCGTATCAAAGAAGTATTCGGAATATTTAAAGCCTATTGCACGCGCGTCGGCAGCGGCCCCTTCCCTACCGAACTGGAAGACAGCGACGGCGAAGCAATGCGAAAGGAAGGCAACGAATTCGGCGCAACTACGGGTCGCTCCAGAAGATGTGGCTGGCTGGATTTGCCTGCCCTGAAATATGCGGTGATGATCAACGGCGTAACCCAACTCCTGATGATGAAAGCCGACGTACTCTCCATTTTCGACAACATTAAAGTCTGTACAAAATATCGATTTAAAGGAGAAGAAATCGACTACTTCCCGTACGACATCGATACACCGGACCTGGAACCGATTTACGTCGAACTTCCGGGTTGGAAGAAGAATCTGACCGGCATGAACCACTGGAATGAACTTCCGGACGAATTGCTGCAATACATTCAGTTTCTGGAGGCTGAGCTGGAAGTTCCTATTACCATTGTGTCTGTGGGACCCGACCGCAGCCAAACAATTATGCGCGAAGCAGTTTCCGTATAGTACTGGCATGAAAACTGCTCACTGGCCGCACATGAAAACTTCCCTCTGGTTGTTCCTGCTGCTGTGTGTTGCTTTTTTCGCTGCTCCTGAATTAAATGCCCAGGAACCGCCACCTGCCCGGAAAAAAATTGAACTTATCCGCGCCGATTATCAGGATTTTTCGGCTGCGATTCATCCCGATGCCCAACGGTTGCTTGGAAACGTGGTGATGCGCCACGAAGGAGTTCTGATGTACTGCGACAGCGCCTACCTCTACGACAGCAACAACGGAATGGATGCCTTCAGCAATGTGCACATCAAACAAGGAGATACGCTCGATTTGTATGGTGATATGCTGGAATATCGTGCAGAAACCAAGACTGCCGAGATCTTCAACAACATCCGGATGACTGACCGAGAAATGGTACTTACCACCGACTACCTGATCCACAACCTTAAAACCGGAGTATCCACGTACCGGGACGGTGGCCGGATTGTAAGTACCGAGAATGACAACGTGCTGACCAGCCTTCGCGGTGATTATTATTCCGACTCGGAATTGTTCTTTTTTCAGGACAGCGTGGTGCTCGAAAATGAAAAATACACGATTCGTACCGACTCACTGCGCTTCGATATGAATACCGAAATTGCTTACTTCATCGGACCCACAGAAATAGAATCCGAAGACAGTTTTATTTATTGTGAGAACGGCTGGAGCGATACCCGAAAGAACATTTCCCAATTCAACAAAAACGCGTACATCATCAGCGATACGCAGCGAATGCAAGGCGACAGTCTCTATTACGATCAGAACCTCGGTTATGGTGAAGGTTTTCAGAATGTACAAATCACCGACACGGTAAATGATTACGTTATCAACGGACATTATGCGCTGCACTACGACAGTACCGGCGAATCGTTGGTTACCGACCGTGCAGTACTGACCCTCGTGGAAGGAACCGACTCCTTATTTCTGCACGGCGATACGCTCTTCTCCATTAAAGATTCGGCCGACAACCATGTAGTTCACGCCTATCATTATGTGAAATTTTTCAGAAACGACCTGCAGGGAAAATGCGACTCTCTCACCTATTTCCGGGCTGATTCATTGATTACAATGTACACCGATCCGATCATCTGGTCGGACGAAAATCAGATCAGCGGAGAATTGATAACCCTCTTTTTAAAGACCGGAGGTTTGGATAAAATGTATGTCGAAAAAGACGCTTTTATCGCATCGCTGGCCGACACTACACAAATGCAATACAACCAGATCAAAGGAAACAACCTCACGGGGTATTTTATTGATGGTTCATTGAAGAAGGTGGATGTAGAAGGAAACGGCGAGACCATTTATTACGCAAAGGAAGAGGTGAAAGAAGGTCCCGACAAGGATATCGGTATGAACAGGCTTATCTGCAGCGACATCACCATCCATCTGGACAGCAACGAAGTAAAGAAAATTGTTTTCATCGATCAACCCAGCGGAACCCTCTACCCGATTCAACAAGTTCCGGCCGGCGATGAAAAACTTAAAGGTTTTCGTTGGGATCCTCAATTTCGCCCGTTGCGAAAGGAAGATATCTTTGTGAAGAATATTATCGACGAATCGGATGATTCCTCAACCTCAGCTACCGACCCTGAATAACAGAATGCGAATTCTATTACTCGACAATTACGACTCGTTCACCTACAACCTGCATCACCTGATTCAACCGTTGGCAGGTCAGGTAGTCGTGGTGCTCAACGATAAATTCAAAGTGGATGACACGCTTCAGTACGACGCGGTTGTATTTTCCCCCGGGCCGGGTCTACCCGCCAATGCAGGGGTAATGATGGAAATCATTGATCGTTTTCACAGTGAAATTCCAATGCTGGGGATTTGCCTCGGAATGCAGGCCATGGCCGAATATTTTGGCGGCAAACTCGGCAACCTCAATCAGGTGCTACACGGAATTCCGCAGAACTGCCGGGTAACAGAAACGGAGGATGTGCTGTATAAAAATCTACCAACAGCGTTTAAAGCAGGTCATTACCACAGCTGGTATGTCAGCGATGTTCCTGGGTGTTTTTCCGTTACCGCCGTGCACGAAGATGGCTGGCCGCTTTCCTTTACCCACAAAAATTTTCCGTTGAGTGCGGTTCAGTATCATCCCGAATCGGTGATGACAGAACAAGGTTCTCTGATTTTGCAAAACTGGGTAAACGCCGTTCGTAAAAAAAGTTCCGCACTGAGCAGCTTCAAAGAAGCGATCTAGAAATAATTCTGATTCGACCCCAGATTTCCGCGGCGTTGCAATTTCAGATCTTGCAGAATTGAAGCCTTTACGTTGATGTGCACCTGGTAACTTTTTCTGATTCCAAAAGGCACCACAGAGGCCTGAAACTCCCAGCAATGCAAATCCCAGTATAAGGTGATGGTGGTGGTGGTGGGCTCCTTATTAACAAAATCATATCCCGAATTGATACCCAGCTTCCAGTTTTTGAACAGCGTGATATCTCCGTTGACCATTATACTTTGGGACACGATCATGGAATCTACCAACTCCTCCTGCTGCAGGAAAAACGTGCGATTTGCGTTGAGGGTGTAATTAAAATTTAGCGTCCACGGCACATTCCAGTCCACAAAAAATTCCGGGTTGTCTTCTATAAATTCCAGCTCCTCTTCCGATCCACGGTCGGTGGATTGTGTATTGGTGGTCTGGCGATCCGAGCTCCTGTTTCTGCTCTGAATGCTTCCGCCGATGGCAACATTTCCGTTGGTGAACCGCATCAGTTTGCCCCGATCCGTGTACATCGATTTATTGATCGTCCGTCCCCGATTATCAAATGAATAGGGCGAAAATGAGGTGTTAACATTGATGTTGATTTTCCTGAATAAGGTTGTCCTTCCGCTGATGTTGATGTTCGACCAGCGCAGTGAATCGCGGAACATATCGTAGGAGCTGTTGAGGCTCAGGTTGTCGATCAATTTCATTTTGCGTAACTCGCCGTCGGTGGTGTCGCGCTTTGCCACGCCCTTCATTTCAAGATTGTTTACCAAACCAAAATTGATTCTACCCGAGCGCGTTGCAGGTGGCTGCCCGTAAATTCCGTTCTGAAACGGCGAATAACTGGCCAGCGATCCGCCTTCGCCGAAAAACCCGTAGCGCTGGGTCGGAAATCCCGGACGGAAACTCAATCCAACGGTAGGAGTAATGACATGGCGGATGGTCCGGATGCGGTCTCCTTTAAACTGATACATTCCGTATAGTTTGGTAGTGAGATTACCATTCAGATTCCAGTCATTGGCAGACCAGAATCCACTGAGGGTATCGGTTCTGGATTCGAGTGTCAGCGGATCGATGTTCCGCTGAATGGTTTGAAAATACCAGCGGTCGGTATAATTGAAACTGGGGTTAAACGTGAAATGCCAGATTTTGAGCGACGTGCTGGCTCCCACATTATGACGGATTCCGTTTCGGAACTCCCTTCGCAACCGGTCGAACTGATCCATAGCCAGCTCTTCTTCGTTTACGGTAAGTCGGTTCTCGAAATTTCCCTGATAGGTGATTCCAATTTTCTCGAACCACTTTTTTGAACCGGTCTGGCTTTTTCTCAGAAATGACAACGGTAGAAATACCCTTGCCAAATTGAAAGTAAGTTGCGGCAAAATGAAGTTGTACTGCTTTGTTCGTGAGTTTTGGTTGTGCCGGGCACTAACGCTCAGACTGTACGGTTTTCCCGAAAAAGATTTACTGTACTGAATGTTTGACTGAAATGTGTTCGTAAGGAAATCTGCCTGACTGCTGTTGAGGTGGTTCGTAAACGAGTTGGAGCTACCGAGGTTAACATTGGCCGAAAATCGACTGTCAGGTCGGGCCTTTGGATCCTGCCGGTGATTCCATCGAACAAAAAACTGGGTGTTTCTGGTGAATCCGGGAAATTCCGGGTCTCCACGTCGCTGCCGGTTGTAATCCAGATTGAAATCACCGGTGAAACGATAGCGCACCTTATAGTTGGTGAAGTTGCGCAAAGCCCAGCTTCCGCCGGTATAGATGTCACCCAGAAATTTTGTGTCGACGTGTTTGCTGATCGGAATGTAATACCCTCCGTTTAGCAGGAAAAAACCGAGATCATCAGCATCTCCCCAGGTCGGAATCAGCACGCCGGCTTTTTCTTTATTCTCGATTGGAAAAAACCCGAACGGCAATGCCAGCGGTGTTGGAATCTTCCGGAATTTCATAATGGCCCCTCCCGAAACAATTTTATCATCCGGAATCATTATGAGCCGATTGAAATGAAAGGCATAATGCGGGTTCGGAAGATTACAAGTGGTAAAGCGACCCTTAAAATTGTGAATTTGCCCGTTGGGATGGTATTTCGAAACCCGCGACAACACGTAATTTTCTCCCTCGTTGGTGTACACCCGGTTCACCAGGCCTTTTTTGGTGATGAAATTATAGCGGATGGTATCGGCATCGAAGGATGACGATTTCTCTGTAAAAACCGGATAACCAACTTCTTTTCCTGCGGTATCGATTCGTCCTTTCGCATACACCTCATTCGACGAAAAGCCATATTCGATATAATCCGCTTCCAGTTTGATGTCTTCATATACTACCATCGCCTCGCCGTAGAGCAATACCCGTTTATTTATTACGTCATATACTACAGAATCCCGGGCATCATATACTACCGGAGCCTTCAGTGCGCTGGAGGATTCGTTGACAGCAGGAATTTGTAACGTATCAGCAGCAAGCAAAGAGTCCGGACTCTCGGGCTGCAATGTGTCTGCAGCAATGGTTGAAACGTTGTCCGGTGAAACAGCTGGTTCTTCGGGATTTATGATCTTCAATTCTTCGAGATAACCAGCAGGCACAGAAATTGCCATAGAGTCGGGATGGACAGGAGTCATTTCGGTCGGTTCACTGATTGTAGTATCAACCGGCACCTGTTCCTGAGCCATTGAAGTAAGCGCCGCGCTTATCAACAACAATGCTGTTAAAACAAAATGATTGGGAGAGAATCCGAGCAAGGTTATAGTACTAATTTTGCTAACACCCGTCTTAATATAGCGTTTCAAAACTAAGGAATAAAGCCAATACCACATTAAAGAATGTTGCAACTTATAAACGGGTCTATATTTAGAAAATGCCTGCTGGCTCTTGCTTTAATCGGAGTGGGCGGCGTGGTCGCATCTTTTGTGCCAAAAAAGTTGAAGACTTCATCGATTCGGAAAATTGTGATTGACCCCGGCCATGGCGGCAAAGATCCCGGAAATTTAGGAACAGGGCGCTATAAAATGAAGGAAAAAGATGTTGCGCTCGAAGTCAGTTTAAAATTAGGAAACTACATCAAGGAGGCATTTCCCGACGTGGAAGTGGTGTACACCCGCGACGACGACACCTTCCCAGCCCTGCACGAGCGCACACAAATTGCCAATCGCTCGGATGCTGATCTGTTTATTTCCATTCATTGCAACGCAAACAACAATAATTCAGCCTACGGTTCAGAGACCTTTGTAATGGGACTGCATAAAACCGAAGCAAATCTGAAAATTGCGCAAAAAGAGAATTCTTCCATTCTGCTGGAAGAAGATTTCGAACAAAATTACGCGGGTCTGGATCCAACCACTCCCGAAGGAATTATAGCACTTTCGCTCCGTCAAAATACATTTCTTGAACAAAGCCTCTATTTCTCCAGTCTGGTTCAGAAACAGTTTCGTGAACGAGTGGGGCGACGGGATCGAGGTGTGAAGCAGGCCGGATTTGTGGTCATCAGCTATACGACCATGCCGAGTGCACTGGTAGAATTGGGTTTCCTCACCAATCACGAAGAAGAGGATTTTCTTGTCTCAAAAGTCGGACAGGATTATATGGCCTCAGCGATCTACCGGGCTTTTAAACAATACAAAGCGCACATCGAATCCATCGATGAAAGTACGCTTCGCACAATTGGAAATAATACCACTGAAACGGTCGAAGTATCCAACGAAGTCGTACCTTCAATAGAAACTCCTGCAAACACTGCGAAAAAAACAAAAGGCATTATCTTTAGCATCCAATTGGCAACGACCTCCACATCTATCAATCCTTCCGAGAAGTTTCCCGGACTGAGCGATATTCAAGAGTTTGAAGTTGATGGAAAATTCAAGTATTTTGCAGGGAAAGAGAAATCTTACGAAAAAGCGAGTAGTCTGTTGAACAACATCAGAAATAACGGATATCCGGGAGCCTTCATTGTCGCGTTTGAAAACGAATCTGTAATCAACTTGCGCGATGCTATAGAACGCGCCAAATAATATTATGAAAATAGGGAAAGAAGTAAAGATTGGCGTTTTAGTATTGTTGGGCATTGCCTTGTTGTACTTGGGAATCAACTTTCTGAAAGGAGTTTCGATATTTTCCGATCAGCGAACTTTTTACTGTGTCTACGACCGGATTGACGGTATCCAGCCCTCTAACCCGGTGGTAATTAATGGTTTCGTGATTGGTCAGGTTAAATCTGTTGAACTGCAATCGGATACTGCCCGAAGCCTGTTGCTGGAAATCATTATTAAAGAAAAAAACCTGCGCATTCCAATTGACAGCAAAGCCCGTATTCAGAGCAGCGGATTGTTGGGGTCTAAAGAAATTGAATTGCAGCTCGGAAAAAGTAAAGTTATGGCCGAGAGCGGAGATACACTCGAAAGCCGTATCGAAACAGGCCTGATGGAGTCTGTAAACAAAGAGATTCTTCCGCTGAAGCTGAAAACCGAAGAGCTGATTTCGGACATCGATTCGATGATCACCATTTTTCAGGCAATTCTGAATGAAAACACACAGGAAAATCTGGTGGCCAGTTTTAAAAGCATCAAAGGAACGCTTGAATCATTGGAAGTTACCGCCTTTCGTTTGGATACTCTGGTTAAAGAGGAAAAAGTAAAATTGTCGTCCATTCTTTCGCACGTAGAATCCATCAGCGGAAATCTTGAAGCAAATAACGCTGAGCTCACCAACGTCATTCAGAATTTTTCTGCAATCAGCGACAGCCTGTTAGCGAGCAATCTTAAAACTGTGATTGACAATGCGTCACTGGCTATGCACGAGGTGAATATGATCACCCATAAAATTAATTCGGGCGAGGGCACGATGGGTATGCTCATCAACAATGACAGTCTGTACAACAAGCTCACCAGCGCCAGCAATCAACTGGATTTATTGCTCGAAGATCTGCGCGTGAATCCCGATCGATACGTCAAAATTTCAGTTTTCGGCGGTAAAAAAGAGAACAAGGTTCAGCTATCCAGACGCGATATCGAAACCCTTCGGAAACAATTGGAAGAAGACTTGAAAAACGAAGAATAGCATGGGCATCGCCAACATCGTATTCATCCTGGTTCTGATAGCAGCTGTCGGGCTGTTTTTCAAAAATGTGTGGCAGATCGTTGCCAATATCCGGCTCGGAAAACCGCTCGACCGGTCTGATCAACCAGCCCGGCGCTGGGGCGTTATGAGTCGGGTAGCGCTGGGACAAAGCAAAATGGTGGTTCGCCCCATTCCGGCAATCATGCACATTTTTGTTTACCTGGGGTTCATCGTCATCAACATCGAAATTATTGAAATCGTACTGGACGGAGCATTCGGTACCCACCGGCTTTTTGCACCGTACATGGGAGCTACGCTCTATCACATTTTCATCAACACCTTCGAAGTCCTTGCGTTACTCGTGATCATTGGCTGTGTGGTGTTCATCCTCAGAAGATGGATTGTGCGGGTCCGCCGTTTTCACAAACGTGAAATGACGAAATGGCCCACCACCGATGCTTATGTAATTCTCATTTTTGAAATCACATTGATGGCCACCTTCCTCACAATGAATGCGTCCGATTCGGTGCTCATGCAATACGCTGCACTGGGTGCTCTACCGGCAGAACTCAGCAATTACGCCGTTCTTCCCGGCCACGAAGGTTTTCTGGTGAGCCAGTGGATTACCGGTTTCCTGCCTGATGCGCCGTTTCAACTGGCCACCATCGAACGTGTCACCTGGTGGTTTCACATTGTAGGGGTTTTCATTTTTCTGAATTACCTGCCCTATTCCAAGCATTTCCACATTCTGCTCGCATTTCCGAATGTGTGGTATTCGAACTTAAAACCCAAAGGTGAATTCGTAAACAACCCGGCAGTAACCAATGAAGTTAAGCTGATGCTCGACCCGGCCGCCGATCCGTATGCCGCTCCGCCCGAAGGTGCTACCCCTCCGGAACCATTCGGGGCGAAGGATGTTCAGGACCTGACCTGGAAAAGCCTCATGGATGCATACACCTGCACCGAATGCGGAAGATGCACCGACGAATGCCCGGCGAACATTACCGGGAAGCTGCTTTCACCGCGGAAAATTGTGATGGACACGCGCGACCGGCTCGAAGAAGTTGGTAAAAACCTCCGCAAGCACGGTAAAGATTATGATGATGGAAAGGCGCTGCTCAGAGATTACATTACCGAAGAAGAGTTGTGGGCCTGCACTACCTGCAATGCCTGTGTTCAGGCATGTCCGGTAAACATTGATCCGCTGGCCATCATCATGGATCTGCGCAGGTTTTTAATAATGGAAGAATCCAAATCACCCGAACCGATTACTGCGATGTTTAACAACGTGGAGAACAATGGTGCGCCGTGGGCATTCCCACAAGCCGACCGGTCGAAATGGATGGACGAAAAAGAATAAAATGAGCGAACCCTCAGTTATAAAAATTCCTACAATGGCCGAAATGGCCGCCTCCGGAGAATCACCCGATGTGTTATTCTGGGTTGGTTGTTCCGGAAGTTTTGACGATCGCGCCAAACGCATCACAAAAGCAATTGCCAAAATATTGATTCGTGCAAATGTGAAATTTGCGGTGCTCGGAGCCGAAGAAAGCTGCACCGGAGATCCCGCAAAACGAGCCGGAAACGAATTTCTGTTTCAGATGCAGGCCATGATGAATATCCAGGTGCTTGACGGTTACGAGATTAAAAAAATTGTCACCGGATGCCCGCACTGCTTCAATACGATCCGCAATGAATATCCGGGCCTGGGAGGAAACTACGAAGTGGTCCATCATACCCAGTTTATTCAGCAACTGATCAACAACGGACAACTGAAACTGAGTGGCGGCGGCGTTTTCAAAGGACGCAAAATCACTTTCCACGACCCCTGTTATCTCGGTCGCGGCAACGGCGAATACGAAGCTCCGCGTACCCTGATCGAAAAACTCGACGCCGAATTGGTCGAGATGAAAAGGTGCAAAAGCCGCGGGTTGTGCTGTGGCGCCGGCGGAGCGCAGATGTTTAAAGAAGCTGAAAGAGGTGACCGCGAGGTAAACGTAGAACGCACCGAAGAAGCATTGGAAACTACGCCCGAAATCATTGCCACGGGATGTCCTTTTTGCAACACCATGATGACTGATGGGGTGAAACACTTTGAGCGCGAATCTGACGTTCAGGTAATGGATATTGCTGAACTTATTGCACAGGCCGAAGATTTATGATGACAACTGCTGCTGAACAAATTGAAAGACTGGCTACTCTACCGGATCATTCGCGGGTGTGGGTATACCAGGCCAACCGGGAATTGAATGACGAAGAAGTCCATCGGATTGAATCCGCTGCTCAGGAATTTTTGAAAGAATGGAATGCGCACGGCGCGAAAATGTCTGCTAAACTCGTCGTGATCTATGAGCGCTTTGTTGTGCTTGCTGCCAATGAATCGGCAGTACTTGCCAGCGGCTGTTCCATCGATAGCTCGGTTCGGTTTCTGAAATCGCTGCAAGATTCGATCGGTATAGATTTATTCGACCGGATGAATCTTGCCTACCGGAATGATGCAGGTGAAATCACAACATTAAAATTACCGGAATTTCAGGAAGCCATTTCGAAGGGAGCAATCACCAAAGAAACAATCGTATTCAATAATCTTGTAGATTCTCTCGGTGATCTTCGCACCAAATGGGAAATCCCGGCCTCAGGCAGCTGGCATCTCAGAATGTTCTAACCGAAGGCGTCTGTCCTTATTGATCGCATAGAAGATGATCCTGTAACTGGGTCCGTTTTCGGTGTCGAGTTCCACTTCCCCATCCAGTTGAGTCACAAAGGTGTGAATCAGTTCCATGCCCAGTGACTCCCTGATCTCGCTAAGCTTATCAGCCGGAATACCGACTCCGTCATCTTCAATCAAGAGCGAATAACGTTTTTCACCCAGATGTTCCATCTCAATAGTAATCGTTCCTGAGGGTTTGTTCCTGAAAGCGTACTTCAAAGAATTTGTCACTGCCTCGTTCACAAGCAGCCCAATGGGAATCAATGTATCCACCCCAAAACTTTTCACCTTTATATTGTTCCGGACCGAAATGTTCGTGTCATTGGCATAAATATTCAGCAGATTATCGAGCAAAACGTTAAGATAATCCTTCACGTCCACGCGGGAAAGATCCGGCGCACGGTACAGTTGTTCGTGCAATAAAGACATGGAAATTATCCGGTTCTGCACTTCCCGGAACATATGCTGAACTTTCTTATCGTTCACCGAATTAGCCTGAAGA
>CALDPJ010000049.1 GCA_937911795.1 uncultured Flavobacteriales bacterium
GTATCCACCGTTCGTTCGGTCTTTGGTTTATCGCTGGGTTATAATTTCAGCGACGGGGTCGGAGTTGGACTGGACTTATTGATGTCTAATGAAGGACAGCGTATGGAAGTTTACGGGGTGGAAGTGTTTCGAAAGCTAACTTATTTTAAAGTTCCGTTGTTGCTGAACCTCAACACCTCGTCAGAAGGTACTGCTTTTGGCTACTTAAATGTGGGGCCTCAGTTTGGATTTTTAACCAGTGCGAGTACAGGAAGCTCAAATCCGTTTTTAAACTTACTTGGAGAGGATATCTCAGAAGGATATAAATCAGTAAACATTTCAGCTGTTCTTGCATTGGGGGCAGGTTTCAATCTTACTGATTTTCTTCAGTTGACCACGGGTCTGCGTTTTGATTTTGGCCTCACCGATGCAGAAGACAAAGATTCTGTGTTTTATATTGCTGATCCCACACGACCCTCAACCCATACCGCTACCGGCGCCTTAGAAATTGGTTTGAGATATGTCCTTAGAACCGAATAATCAGTACGACAGGTCGGGTAGGTTCTATTATTTTTTGCCTGCCCTCCATTCATCTTTGAAGCTCTGTCCTTAGCGATTTTTGATTGAAGTTTTGTGCTATCCGTAGGAATATGCGTAACTTAAATAGTGAAACATTTAAACTACGCGTTATGAAACAAATTACTTCGATTTTAATCTTCTTCACCCTTTCCTCGGGCGTTTTTGCTCAGGAAGGGTTAAGATTGGGAATTAAGGGTGCGCCCCAGGCATCGTGGATGTTCAATGCCGACGAAGCAGATCATCCGGATTTTTTATACGTGCCGACCGTGCGATCATCCTTCGGTCTTTCATTCGGCTTTAATTTTAGTGATCGTGCCGGACTGGCAATGGATGTTCTCTGGTCCGATCAGGGACAACGGTACGAATACGGCAATCACGACTACTCAACCCGGCTCCGCTACCTTAAGCTACCGTTTATGTTGAGCATCAATTCCAATCCCGATAAAACTGGTTTTGTGTTTATGAACATTGGTCCGCAATTCGGTTTTTTATTGAGTGCTGAAACCGACAATCACCTGGTTGTTGATGACGGTGAACTGGAGTTTTACAACGAGGAACTGGATGATGTACGGGATGCCTATCAGTCCTTCAACTTCGGAGCCATGTTTGCCGTAGGAGTTGCATTTAATCTTTCGGAGTTCATGCAATTTACAACCGCCCTCCGAGGCGATTTCGCCGTGACCGATGCGGAGGACAAACAATATTTTGTGGATCAGGACCGGCCATCCACCTACAACGCCACATTGGGCCTTGAATTCGGACTTCGGTTTATCCTGAGAACGAAAGAATACGACACCTATGAATAAAAAAATGTAGCGGGGGATGGTTATAGCTCCTCCGCTACAACTGTTTTTACTTCGGGCATCATTTGGGTCAGCATGGTTTCGATACCGCCTTTTAGAGTGCTGACCGATGAAGGACATCCGCTGCAGGCCCCGCGCAAGGTAACGGTAACAACCCCGCCTTTAAACGACTTGAAATCGATCAACCCACCATCGCTTTCAACTGCCGGTTGAACATATTCTTTGAGGATACTTTTTATCTGATCGTCAAATTCTGTTGGAATTACCTCTTCCTGCGGTGCATCAGAAATTGAAGTCGGTGAATCAGCGGCTTGTTCGACTTTGGGAACCTTCTCAACGGCTTGTTCGTTATTCATGAGAAACTCCCGAATGAATTCTCTGAGTTCGTACACAATGAGATCCCAATCTATGTCTTCGGATTTTGTGATGGTTATGAAGTTGCTCATAATAAACACCCCGCGCACAAAGGGGAAAGCGAAAAGTTGTTCGGCAAGAGTCGAAGAACCTTTCGTCTCGCTGATGGCTGCATATTCCGCCACACCATCACCTGAAACCAGCAGGCGATCTGCAACAAATTTCATCGTTCGCGGATTGGGAGTCATTTCGGCGTATACATTAGTGGGAATCATATCTGTAGTTGTTAATGGGCTGTTAAAGTATAGGAAATGCAAAGTTAGAGATATATCTTTACGCCATAAAAATTTGGCCGCAGTATGCGGTTTCGTTTCATGACCCGAACTCTCCATATAGTCATTTCCTGTTTTCTTGCCATCGCCACGTTGGTAGGATCGTCGGGCTTTTCATTGCATAAAATGGCCTGCCTGGAGAGTGGCAAAGTTAGTCTTTCTGTTCACTCGGATTTTTGTTGTGCCACCGACGAATTACCACTCAACTCGATCAGCGCTGTTTGCTGCAATTTTGATCATGTCGACTTCAGCGTATCCTCTTTTGATGTAAACCCCAACAACACTCCCCTTTTTGTATTACCCCCTGTCGAGGTCATCACTACCTGGATTTATGTGCCTGTTGAGCTGGAATCTATACTGTACGAAAAATTAATTCCGCCTTTGCCGGTTGGGGAGATGCTCTCTCTGATTTGCGTATACATTATTTGATATTGGTGTCAGGACCTGTTAAGGGCCTGTTTATGTATTGTTTGTAATAATTAAAACAACACCAATGTTACACAAAAAAATTTCTTTTATAATCTTACTGACCCTTCTGGCGTCGACGATAATGGCGCAGGAAACTCTTGAAGGTAAGGTGTTCTCCGAAGCCACGAAAGAGAATAAAGGGTCGATAATTCCAGGGGCCAACATCTTTTGGCTGAAGGCTCCGGGAGGTACTGTTTCGGACAAAAACGGAAATTTCGAAATTGAACTTCCCGAAACATTACCCGCCCAGCTGGTTGTTAGTTTTGTGGGCTATCAGAGCGATACTCTAACCATCTCTGAAAACCAGCAAAAAATCACTGTTCGGCTAAAGGAAACCATTGAACTTTCTGAAGCCGAAGTTACTGCGAGAAATAGTGCTGTTCAT
>CALDPJ010000050.1 GCA_937911795.1 uncultured Flavobacteriales bacterium
ACGCTTCACACGGTTGAACCAGCAGATCGCAAATTCTCGGGCTTCGTATTTAAAATTCACGCCAACCTGGATCCGAATCACCGGGATCGCATTGCGTTTCTACGTGTGTGTTCCGGGCAGTTTAAGCGCAACACTTTTTTCTACCATGTCCGGCAGGAGAAAAAAATAAAATTCAGCAATCCGAATGCATTTATGGCGCAATCCAAGAGTGTGATTGATGAAGCTTTTCCGGGAGATGTGATCGGTTTGTACGATACCGGAAACTTTAAAATTGGTGACACTTTGACCGAAGGAGAAAAATTCTATTTCGAAGGCTTACCAAGTTTCAGCCCGGAGATTTTCCGCGAGTTGAACAACGAAGATCCGATGAAGTCAAAACAACTGGAAAAAGGTATCCGGCAGTTGACTGATGAAGGTGTGGCGCAGTTGTTCATTCACCCGATAGGAAACAAAAAGATTGTCGGAACGGTTGGTGAACTTCAGTTTGACGTTATAAAATACCGGCTGGAACACGAATATTCCGCCAAATGCGGTTTTACCCCGATGGCCTATTACAAAGCGTGCTGGATTACATCAACCGACAAACATAAGCTGAATGAGTTCATCCGGATAAAATCGAATAACGTTGCTTACGACAAGGACGACCAGCCTGTTTACCTCGCGCCTTCACCTTATATTCTACGTGTAGAGCAGCAGGATAATCCCGATATCAAATTTAAATTTACAAGTGAAATTATTCAATTGGTAGAATCCTGATCTGGCACTTTATTTGCGTCAGGCGCCGCTGCACGACCCGCTGATTTTGCCGGAAGTCATTAAATCATCAAAGCTGTTAAATTTGTTGGTCTAAAAAATCTTCGTTCATGAAAATTTTATGCACTCTCATTTCTTTTTTGACAATTCAATCAATTGCCTTTTGCCAGTCTACAGATGCTTACGAACTAAAATTTAAAGTGCGTGGAGTTCAGGACACCACTGTATATCTGGCCAACTATTACGGTAGCAAATTGTATTACAAAGACACAGCGGTAGCCAATTCAAAAGGCGAAATCGTTTTCACCGGAAAAAAAGCATTGCCGACAGGAAAATATGCGGTGGTTGTTCCGGGACCGAAGTACTTTGAGCTGTATGTACAGGAACAGCGCTTCCAGATGGAAACCGATACGGTCGATTTTGTAAAGCACATGCAGGTGAAAAACTCACCCAACAACCAGCTTTTTTACGACTACATCCATTTCGTAATTGAAAAGCGAAAGGAAAGTGAAGTGCTGACAAAACAACTCGCCGAGTTCGGATCGGATTCTGCCAAATCTTCTTCCATTACTCAGCGGATGGTAGAAATGAATAAGGAGGTTCTGGCTTATCAGAATAAAATGGTGGATGACAACCCGGAGTTGATTGCAGCCAAATCTCTGAAGATGATGATTCCGGTGAATGTTCCGGAGCCGCCGGTGCGCGAAAATGGTTCGGTAGATTCGTTGTTTGCCTATAACTATTACCTCCATCATTTTATGGATCATGCCGACCTGGATGATCCGAATATGGTGCGGTTACCGGAATTTCACCAGAAGCTCGATGAGTACATGAATAAAGTGGTGGTGCAGGTTCCCGACAGCATTAACCGCTACGCAGATTTGCTGATCGACCTGATCGAACGCTATGAGCTTTATAGATTCGATAGACCAGAATACGCCAAATCCCGGGACCTGCGTGAGGCAATAGTCAAGCAGGAGATTGCCCAGAGCACAGGTTCAGAAGCAAATCCTCCACCCACCCAGAAGCGGACAGCGATGCAGATTCATGAGGTGAAACCTGGAGAAACCGCAGCACAAATCGCAAGCAGATACAACATAAGCATCGAAATTCTGTTAGATAGGAACGGACTAAAAAATACTGAGCTCCATGTCGGGCAATTACTGGTCGTTTCACCTTGAGATCGCTGATTTCACCCAAAAAATGAAGAAGTTTTTCACATATATGGCCCTGCTAATTTTTTTCCTGTTTGGGAGCGGGAAGCTTTTTGGGCAAGAGAGGGGGAATACCATCAACGGAATAGTCTTCGATGTACAAACAAAGCAGCGGGTGTCCAGAGTGTTTTTGTTCAATGTTAACAATGATGAAGGCGGCTACAACAATCTCAAAGGAGAATTTCAGATCCAGGCGACGCGGGGAGACACCATAGTCGCTGCCGCCGAAGGCTACCTTCCAGATACCCTCATCGTTTCCAATCAGGCCACAGAAATGCTTTACCTCCAGCGCGCCTCTATACGGATCAAGGAAGTCACCGTCTTGGCGCACAAAAATCCGGACGACCTCCTGAAAGA
>CALDPJ010000051.1 GCA_937911795.1 uncultured Flavobacteriales bacterium
AGTTCCCGCGGAAACAGAAAAACGGCCTGCTACTCGATGTGAACGGGCTGCGCATAAAAGGTCATGTGTCCGTCAACATCTGTTGCTTCTACACGAAAGAAATAACTACCGATTTCCACTTCCAAAGGAATCTGTGGAACAGGCAGGTATTGAAAACCATAGCTCAGAAAATCCGGCTCCTGAATTTCTTCATTTTCGTTGTACAGCTGTTGTGGTCCCGAAAGTGTTACGATAAATTTTGCTAAGCCATAATTGTCTGTGATCCAACCGTCTACCACCAGCGAGTCTCCCGGATTCAAAGTTATAATACCGTTCTCAGGTGGAGGAGAATAACTATTGATGGCTACCTGCGGTTGTTCACCTGGATTTAATAAAACAAATTCACGGATGCGGCTGTCGGCATTTCCGTTTGCGTCTACCACCTGAACCAGAATTTCATATTTACCAGCCAAATCAGTTTCATCCGTCGTGACAGCAATTACTTCACCGAATTGTTTGCTGTCGATATCTCCATACGAACTGAAGTGAAGCAATTTATCCGTCTGAGAGAGAGCTGAATTTGACACGTTCATAATTCTTACCACAACCTCAACAAGTTCTTCGTTATCTGTAACGTAAAGTTCCATATTTAACGTGGTACCGACAGTGATGCTGGACAATGTTTCTTGATTATTCAGCAAGAATACTTCAATCGAAGGATCGGTATTGTCAACACTCACTTTTCCGCAACTGCAAAAAAATAGCAGCAGAATTATAATCGGGAATATTTTCATACTTCTTTTCGTGACCCTGAACATTTCTGCCAAATTACGAAAAAAGCGCTGCCGGAATTTCTTCTGACAGCGCTTTTAACTTACTTCCTGTTAGCTGGTAACACGCATGTTACCGTTAACACCTTCAAGAATTAACCAATCAATACATCCGTGACGTCATGTTCGGCTAAAAGTTTAATAACGGATTCCGGCTTTGCGGTATATAAAATGCAACAACCACGCCGGCCCGATCATCAGAAATTGCAGGTCTTTTAAAAATGAAGGTTTCTTTCCTTCTATGCGGTGACCATAGAACTGCCCCACCCACGCCACAAGAAAGATGAAAACATAAATCCATAAGGCATATTCAGTAAACGCCAGATTCACCACTTTTATGCCGTAAAGCACAAGCGAAGAAACAAGCAGCATTCCAACAGTAATGCTGAACGACAAGCGAATAAAAAAGACCAGTCCGAGCAAAATAACCAGCGTGCCGATGTGCAGATATGGCCGGAAACCGGCATCCACATTTTGTGTAATGAAAGGCACCGGTATGAGCGATAACAATCCGATGAGACTAAAGAAGATCAGCGGTACGCAAATCCAGTGAATGGTTTTGTTGGTAGGGTTCTGATGACTCTCTCCGTAGGCATCAAACCATTGCTGCATGGTCATAAAATTGGAGTTGTGGTTGGTTCTATAAAGTTAGTAATCCGTATGTATCCTCAACAACTTCGTACTTCTACTCGTACTTTTTCTTCTCGGATTGAATTTCCAGAAGTAAGTCCTTGTTTTCTTTTGAATTGGGTTCTACTGATTTTAACAGAGTTTCGGATTTATTTAAGTATGATACGGCACGTAGAGTATCGCTTTCGGCCACCGCTTCATACAGCGACAGGTAGAACTCGTAATACCTCGGATAAAGCGTTACACCCATTTCATAAATTGCTTTTACATGTTCGTGATAATCGCTGAAGTAATAGCGCGAGGCGATACCATTCAGATCGGCAATTTCGGGTGGATAATAGTACTGCTTGAGTTTTGAAGCAGCTTGAATGGCACTCATTTCTTCCTCAACAGAACGTGGTACAGCCGTTAAAGTATAGGCTTCATCTACAGGCGCAACAGAAGCATACCGATTGCGAAACCCATCAAATGCCTTCATCAGCAAACCCGGAGTAGCCACAATTGGCACCGAATTATGCGCTGCATCATTGGCTTCAAAAGTAGTAATAGCAGAAAAAAACTGAGAATATCGTTTTTTTAAATCGTCGTAATTCTGCCGGTGATATTCATCTTTTCCGGGTGCAATACTTCCCACAGAAATGGAAATCCTGTTCAAATCAAATTCCGGTTCGTTATTAAAAGCAACCACAAGTTCTTCGAGATGATCCAGTGGCGAATGCGCTATAATTGTAGAATAATAAAGCGGACGATGCCATGCAGAATACAGTGCAAATGAAGCCGAAAAGGAATGTCCGATGATCATTCTGTACTCCCCTGCCTGGTATTTTTCTGCCAGTAAATGATCTACCTCTTCTGTGATAAAACGGTCTAATGGAAGTGTATCCTGAAGATTGGTTAGGGCACATTCTTTCACCCGATCGGCATGTGGAATAACGACTATCAGCGCCTGGGGAATTTCGTGGGTGTACTGCAGGTAATTTAAATCGGATAATACCGGATTCACAAACCAATCGTGCTGCCCGTCGAGGACGTAAACAACCGGGTAATGCACCGCTTCGGATTTGTACTTGAAAGATGGCGGCTGGTGAACGTAAATGGTTCTTGGTGCATTAAAAACTTCCGAAAAGAATGAAATGGTATCGATCTTTTCACCTGAAACCAAAACAGGAATCGATAGGATTAAAACAAGCAGAAAAGATTTAATAACAGCGATGAAGCAAATGGTTCTATCGACCCGCTGGAAAGTATTCATATGATGTTCTGAAAAGTAAAGCACTAAAAGTAAAAAATCTCACCAATCGAACATCGGAATTTAATGCTGCTGATCTTCAAAAAACTGCCACAGCACATCTTTTGGTGCCGGAGCCACTATCTCCATTTCGGTCTTTTTTACCGGGTGAACCAGTTTCAACTTTCTGGCGTGAAGGTGAATACCTCCATCAGGATTTGAACGATCAAAACCATATTTCAGATCACCTTTAATTGGGCAGCCCATATGAGCCAGCTGAACCCGGATCTGGTGATGACGCCCGGTTTCGGGATGAACTTCCAGCAAGTGGTAATCTTTGCTCGAGGCCAGAAGCTCGTAGCGCAATCTGCCCTCTTTTGCATCGGGTCGTTGCTTTTCGCTGACGTAGGATTTGTTCTGCTTTTGCACTTTGTACAGCCAGTTTTTCAACAGGTCGCTCTTTTTTGGAGGCGCATTTTTCACCACGGCCCAATACACTTTTTCCACTTCGCGCGTCCTGAACATTTCATTGAGCCTGGACAGCGCTTTGCTGGTACGTGCAAACAACACTACTCCACTCACTGGCCGGTCGATGCGGTGGGCCACCCCTAGAAAGACTTCACCTGGTTTAT
>CALDPJ010000052.1 GCA_937911795.1 uncultured Flavobacteriales bacterium
CTGGACTTGATGGTCGTATAAAAGGTCGCATCCAAAATATTCCGTTTTTGAAGAACGATCAAAAAAAAGAAAACAAGAATGGCGTGTTATTCAGCAGGATTGGCGGGAGCGCCGGCCGAAAGAGTACTTCCGGTTAATCTGAAGATTTCTACTTCTGCCGATTTTACGAGATATTCAGAATTGAGCAATCGTCGCTCTGCCTCGATCAGGTTTACCTGGGCTTCGCGCAACTCAAGATCGCTGATAGCTCCCAGGCGGTAACTCTCAGTCGCAATTTCCACACTGTGGCGGGCAACTTCAACATTTTCGCGTTCCAGGTTTACCAATTCCAGATTGCTTTGATGTTCTGTGTAGGCAGAAAATAAAGTGCTGCGCAATTCCAGAGATTGAGCGTCCAGACCTGCCTGGGTGGATAAAACAAGCAAATTGCGGTTCTGGACTTCGCGGCTTCGGTTAAATCCGTTGAAAATATTAAAAGTAGCGGTGATGCCGTAAGTAGGTCCCAGATTTCGGTTCAATTGCAAAACCCCTACTTCATTATTCGACTGATTGTAATTAAACTCTCCGAACAAGTCAATTCGCGGGCTATACGCGGCCCGAGATTCTTTTAATTCCAGTTCAGCGGCGCGCAATCCAGCGCGGGCGGCCAACAACTGAGGATTTTCAATTTCCAATTGTTGAGAAAGTACATCGTAGGAGTCTATATTTCCCAGGTCAATTGCGTCTGTGGTGAAAAATGGCGCTTCAGGATCTCTGGCCAGCAAGGTATTGAGTCGTGATTTTGCGCGCACCAGTTCCGCACGCTGTTGGATCATCGCAGAATAGTCGGCGTTGTAATCCACCCGCGCCTGGAGCAATGCCAGTTCTGATCCGGAACCCAGTTCCCGGCGCGCCGTTGCTATGTCCAGCCTTACCTGTGAAAGATCCACGGCTTCTTCGACAACCGAAATGAATTGGTTTAACTGAACCACCGTATAGTATTGCAAGACAATCTCTGCAACAGTTGCTTCGATCTGCGACCGCGCTTCAAATTCTCCCTGCACCTCCATTTCGGCGAGCCTGTTTTTTGTCAGAAACATCCTTGTTCCGTCAAAAATGGTCCAGTTCAACAATGCACCCGCATAAATCACGTCAGACTGTGCTCCAGTTGCCTGCTGTTCCCTGCCATCAAAAAACACCAATTGGTTGTTGGTGATGGAGCGATTGATTCCCGCCTGAGCGTCGAGCGTAGGGAGAAAACCCGCGTTCCCGATGGTATTGTCGTTTGCAAGAATTTCAGCATTATTGCGCGCTATGATGATGTTGTAATTATTCTCCAGACCAATAGCAATAGCCTGTTCCAATGTCATTTCTTCGTTTTGCGAAGGCACTTCCTGTGCAATAATTTCTCCCGGCACACACATCAATAAAATAACCAGGACCGTTGCCGCATTTTTCAGGTTGAGCCGGTTGCGTGATTTGCGGCTCATGTAGCTATACAGCGCCGGAATTACATAGAGTGTCAAGACAAGTGAAAAGATCAATCCACCAATGATCACGAGCCCCATCGGAATACGGCTTTTGGCTGCTGCACCCAATGCGAGGGCGATTGGTAAGACACCCAGTACTGTAGCCATACTGGTCATGAGAATTGGCCGGAACCGCAATCCGGCGGCCTGCACTGCAGAATCTGCTGCAGAATTACCCTTCGCCTGAATCTGGTTGGCAAACTCGACAATGAGAATACCGTTTTTGGTGACAATGCCGGTTAAAACTATGATTCCGATCTGGCTGAAAATATTGAGGGTATGACCGAAAATAAACAACATCGCCACGGCTCCGGCAATTGCAAGCGGAACCGTAAACATTACGATAAACGGATCCACAAAACTTTCGAACTGTGCTGCCAGCACCAGATACACCAGTACCAGCGCCAGCAGAAAAGCAAAAATCAAACTGTTGGAGCTTTCCATAAATTCCTTCGACGTTCCGGCCAGTGTGGATGTAAAAGTATCATCGAGTACCCGGTCGGCAATGAGATCCATCTCCTCAATTCCTTCACCAAGACTCACACCCGGAACGACATCGGCAGATACGGTGGCTGAAACATATCGGTTGTAGCGGAAAAGCTGCGGCGGAGCTGTGCGCTCGCTTAAGGTTACCAGATTGTCAAGTTGAACCAGTTCACCAACGTTGTTGCGCACATACAGATTTCTGAGATCCACCGGCTCATCCCGGTTTTCGCGGCTGGCCTCGCCGATTACCTGGTATTGTTTTCCATTCATGATGAAATAACCGAAGCGCTGTCCCGAAAAATAAAGCTGCAAAGTTTCGGCGATATCAGCCACCATCACTCCCAGTGCACGCGCCCTGTCTCTGTCTATTTCGACGTTTAGCTCGGGTTTATTAAACTTAAGGTTTAAGTCGGTGAAGCTGAATTTGGAGTTGGTATTTACCTCTTCCATAAAGACCGGAATGACTTCCCGCAACCGTTCGAAATTCGGCGCCTGTATAACAAACTGAATGGGTAAACCACCGCGCCGGTCACCGCCAATGGTTTGCTGCTGCCCTACAAAAGTGCGCGCAAAAGTCATCTTACGGAATTCAGCCATTAATTCATCGGCCAGTTGTTGCTGCGATTTATCGCGTTCATCGGGATTGACCAATGCCACCCGTGCAAAACCTGTGTTGGCAGATGTATTGGAGCCAAAGCTGGGCGAAGTTACAGTCAGAGCGGCCTTCTTCTCCGGATATTTATCCAACACGCGCATCACACTTTTCATATACTCATCCATGAGCTCGAAGGAAACTCCTTCGGGAGCTGTAGAGTTGACAGACAATGCGCTCTTATCCTCCAGCGGAGCCAGCTCTGAAGGAATCTGCGACCCGAGAATGAAAATAGCAGCTATTGAAACCACCATGATAACAAAAGCCATCCACCGCACTTTCATGAACCGGTTCAGGGAATTTTCGTAGGCCTGGCCGAATCTCTCAAACTGCCGCTCAGACCATAGATACAGCTTGCCGCGATTTTCAGAGTGTCGGAGAAAACGCGCGCTGAGCATCGGAGTCAGCGTGAGCGAGACCACCGAAGAAATAATGACCGATCCGGCGACCACCACTCCAAACTCACGGAATAATCTTCCTGTGAGCCCCTCGAGAAATATGATCGGAAGAAAAACTGCTGTAAGCGTGATGGTTGTAGATATAATGGCAAAAACGATTTCTTTGGTTCCGAGATATCCGGCCTCCAGTGAATTCATTCCTTTTTCTATTTTGGAATAAATGTTTTCCATCACCACAATGGCATCATCCACCACTAGACCCGTAACCAAAACAATGGCCAGCATGGTCAGAATGTTGATGGAGAAACCCATCACATACATGACAAAGAATGAACCGATCAGCGAAATAGGAATCGTCAGAACCGGTATCAGGGTGGTCCGCCAGTCGCGGAGAAAAAAGAAAATAACGAGTACCACCAACAAGAAAGCTACGAGAATGGTATCGCGCACTTCGGCAATTGCTTTTACAATCGGTGCCGTGCTGTCAATAACAAGGCTGTAGCTGAGATCATCGGGAGCTTCTTTTTTAATTTGCTCCACCCTACGCTCGAATTCCTCGGCAATCTCAATATGGTTTGCGCCAGGCTGAGGAGACAAGGCCACAGCAACCTGAGGGTAGGTGTAATTTCCGCGAAGAATGGTTCGTTCTGTTTCGGGCAACAGCCGCGCTTCTCCGATGTCCTTTAAGCGAATTACTGCGCCGTCTGTTTCCCTGATGATTAAATTATTGAACTCTTCCTCGGTGACCAGTCTGCCCGAAGTCCGAATGGTAAGTTCCTTTGCAAAACCTTCAATTTTTCCACTGGGTAGCTCAACGTTTTCGCGATTCAATGATGTCCGGACATCCAATGGAGTAAGACCGTATGCAGCGAGTTTTGCAGGATCGATCTGCAATTTCATCGAGTACTTTTTGTCTCCCCAGATGTTGATGTTACTCACCCCCGGAATGGTTTGGAGTCGCTCTTTAAACAGATTGGTGGCGATATCGCTCAATTCCAGCAACGATCTGTTCGGACTGGAAATCGTCATCGATAAGATGGGAAATGCGTCGGCATCTGCCTTTCGAACTACCGGCGGGTCGATATCGGGTGGCAGTTGGCGGGCAGCGGCAGAAACCCGGTCGCGAACATCATTGGCAGCCGCCTCCATGTCGATGTCCAGCGAAAACTCTACGGTAATGGTGCTCCTTCCGTCGGTGCTGATGGAAGAAAGCGATTCAATTCCGGCAATTCCGTTGATGCTCTCCTCGAGTACTTCCGTAACCTGCGATTCAATAACATCGGCGTTGGCCCCAACATAATCGGTACGAACGGTAACAACCGGTGGATCTACGTTGGGAAATTCCCGTACACCGAGGTATGAATAGCCAATAATCCCGAATACCACAATCACAATAGAGATCACTGTGGTAAGAACAGGACGGTTTATAAATATGGCGGCAAAATTGAAATTCATTCTTTAAAATTATTGGCTGAGGGCATTCAAAATCCTATTGGATAACGACTACCGCACTGTCCTGTAACTGCAACAAACCTGTAGTAGCAATGGTATCACCGGGAGAAATTCCGGAAATAATCTGGGTACGTCGTTCGGACCGCACTCCGGTTTCTACCGCTACTTCATGCGCCAGACCGTTGCTGATCACAAATACATTGTGCCCGTCAATTTCGGGGTTAATGGCCTCAGAGGGAATAAGAATGGCATCCTCTACTTCTTCGAGGATTATTTCCATGCTGGCAAAAGCTCCGGGAAACAGCAAACCTGCGGAGTTGCTGCATCGTGCTCTGGCGGTGATACTGCGCGTAGTTCGGTCTATTCTTGCCTCAACAGCGTAAACTTTAGCGGCAAAAATACTGTCGATCCCGGTAACGGTAAACTGAACGTCGGTTCCTTCTTTCAGAAAAGACCGGTATTTCTCAGGAACTGCAAACTCTATTTTTATCGGGTCGATTTGCTGCAGCGTTGCGATTAATGTCGCGGGTTGAACCAGTGCACCTTCACTAACATAACGAAGACCTACCCTACCGGTAAAAGGAGCGCGGATGTCGGTTCGCTCAATACTGGTTTGCAGCACTTCCTGCTCTGCCCGTAAAGATGCCAGTTCGGTTTCGCCGCGTTGAAATTCTTCGGTGCTGATGGCGTTGAGTTTCAAGAGTTCTTGCAACCGGTATAATTCGCGATTCAGCAAACTATCCTGCAATATCAGCTGCCGGTATTGGGCCTGTAAATCGCGGTCGTTGATTTTTGCCAGTAATGCCCCCTTTTGCACTACGGTTCCTTCTTCAAAATTCAGTTCTACCAACCGACCGCTGGTTTCGCTGCGCAGTTCTACCTCTTCATTGGCCAGTACAGATCCGGTGACGCTGATGTTGTGCTCCAGCAATTCGGGTTGAGCAACCAACACCTCTACCGAAATCGCCGGCGGTGCTGCGGCAGTACTTTGCGTATCCGTTTCAGAACCACAACCGGTGAGTGCAGCAGTCAGAAAAATTAAACACACTCCGGCCGCTGGCCATCTATAAAACATCATTTTCGAACTTTTTTGATGATGATCGTTTCAAACCTACTTTTACTTCTGTTGACGGCAGACATCGCAGATTTTCCAAAACCCTGTCCATTCCGTTTCTCAGGTGATTCAATTCGTCGGGATCTAAATTTTTTATCGCCTCTGTTTCTACCGTATCAAAAGCCCGAATGATATCGGGTAAAATTTGTTCAGCTTTTTGTGTCAAAACAATCAGAGACTCACGACGATCAGCTTTGTTCTGCATTCTTTTTACAAAGCCCTTGTCTACCAGAAAATCGATGATCCGAACCATAGAGCTCTTATCCTGCTGAATGGCTTCAGCCAGTTCTTTTTGCGTTTGTGGTGATTCTGATTTTGCGATCCAGTATAAAAGATAGAAATGCCGGTCGATTTCATGATGTGACAGCTGCGCGGAAACCGCACCCAAATAGCTCTGGGTGAGTTGGATAAAAATTTTTCCCAACAACATTAATTCCTGTCTCATGCAATAATTTTAACCGCACGAAAATAGGGAATACAAACGACCGAAACCCATCGGAAGTGTGAACGAACGTTAACCGCTCATAATCAGTTTCCGCTGTTTCCGCTTTTCAACCGATAAGTAAACGTGAGCATGGTGTATCGGTTAAGGACATTGTTGGTGTAATTATCGGTATATACCTCATTGATGAGTCTGCGCACGCTGGAGTTGTTGTTGAACAAATCGAACACAGTAATTCTGAACTCCGCTTGTTTGTTCTTCAGGAATTTATAACCCAGGCCGAGGTTACATAGCAAAATATTGCGGTTGAAGTATTCCTCATTTCCGCGAAGAATAAGGTGCTGCACATCACTGCTAAAAGTCAGGCCATGCCAGATTACCCATTGCAAACTAAATTTTGTTTCCTGCCGGATGAGATTATTAGTGATTGCTTTCTGAAGTGAATACCGAACGGTTTCATAACTGGTGGTGGAAGTAATATCAAAATCAATTTCTTTGCTGATATTACTGTTCAGGCCAAGATTAAATTCGGCAGACCTGGAGCTGGCCCAATTGGTTTGCCCGTTGATTACGCCCGGCATTTTACTGTGGTTCAGACTCAATCCGGTGGTCAACGAAGATTTTAAGAAATTCAGATCCCGGTCTATCGAAGTATAGATTCCGGCCATGAAATATCCATTCATATTCTCGGTTCGGATCAACTGACCACCCTTTTTAAGAAAAATCCGATCATCGATCGTTGTGTCAGACGCCGCAGTAGAAACGGTAGTTCCATAAAAATTATCCACCACAGACAGGTTGAATCCGAGCATAAATACCGATCCTTTGTCAAAGTTATTTGCGTAATAATTTGCGGTTACGCTATGACGCAGCTCTTGTTGCAGGTCTTCGTTTCCGGCATACTGGCGCATCGGATTGGAGTTGTCGGGAACCGTCTGAAGCTGATGTGCAGATGGCGCACGATTGCTGCTGCGGTAGTTCATATTGAGCCGTCTTCCTTTGTTTAGATTCACGCGCCACATGGCATTCGGAAGCCATGCCGAATATTGTCGTTCTATTCCGATCTGATCCGGAAAAAGCTGATCGCTGTTCAGTAATGTGAGATTGTAGTCGATGCCCACTTTAAAATGATGATTTCCGGTTCGAAAGTGATATTCTGGTTGAATGCTGTGGCTGGTAATTCTGCTCTCGAACTTGTTCGAAAGAAGGCTGTCGGGTATCGTATTTTCTTCAATGGAAACTCCGTCTTTATAAACGCGTTCATCTGAAACATCATTGGTCAACTGGCTGCGTACGTGAAGAAATATGGTACTCTTTTTACTGAGCGGTTCAGAATAATGAAGGCCTGCAGTTAAACTCTTGCTTTCGCTGATGGCATTGCTGTTTTGACGGATTGAATCAAATTCGGCGAACTCGTTGTAGAGCGTCATTTCGCTGATGAGGTCAGATTCCCCTGAATTTTTATTGTAGGCAGGAGTGAGATCAGCAGAAAGTGTTCGTCCCCGTTTTTTAAATCGGTGAGAATAATTTACCGGAGCCATAAAATTAATGCCGCCTCCGATTCCATTCAATGATGATGCGGATTCAGAAAGAAGCGTATCGTTTCCAAACATCTCTGAATCGAAAGCGCGTTTTGTTCGGTGATCGTTCAGATGTAGTGAAGGCTGAAAAGTGATAGAATTACGGTCATTCACGTCGTGCTGAAGGCGTAAATTAATATCGTGACTGGTCGCAGTAGATCGTTCATTCCCATTTTCAAAATACTGCAGATCACCCATCGGATTGGCAACGTATTCGCGTACCAATTCCGATTCACTGTGATTGTGGCTGGAATTGAAAAGATAAGTTCCCGACACTTCGGTGTTTTCACCAAGTGAGGTGGAAAAATCCACTCCCCCCGCCTGTACCGTTGAAATACCGTCTTGTTGGCTGGTAGCAGCTCCGGAAATTTCAGATACATCTTCCTGTGCAAAGTTTTGTTGATTGATGTTATTTGTCTGAAATAGTAAAGTGAGGCGCTGATCGTCGTTCATCAGATTCAGATTTCCGCCACCCTGGTATTCTCCTTCAGGTCCCGCACCAACATAACCCCTACCAAAAGCACTTCTCCTAAATTCTTCTTTGGTGACGATATTGATCACTTTTCCGTCGCTGCCTTCATCAATTCCGGTGAGTCTTGATCGCTCGTTCTGATAATTGAATACTTCAACATTCTGAACACTCTCGGCGGGCAACATTTTCAGCGCTGTTTCAAGATCGCCTTCAAAAAATCGTTTGCCGTCTACCGTGATCTCGAGAATGTCCTCGCCTTGTGCTTTCAAAACTCCGTTGCGGGCCTGAATTCCGGCCATTTTATTGATGAGTTGCTGAGCCGTAGCATCGTACCCCACATTTACAGCCGATGCAAAATACACAGTAGTATCTCCTACCTGTTTGAGTTTTGCCCGCGTCGCAACTACCTCCACAGCCTGTAGTTGAGTAGAAGAAGGTTTTAACAGCATCATTCCCAGTCCCAACGATCGACCTTCCACTTGAAATGATTTGTACATGGAATTGTGTCCGACGTAAGTGATTTTTAAAATATAGTTATCGGATGAAAGCTCTTTTACTACAAAATATCCGTCCGGATCGGTGGTGGTTCCGGCAATCATAGAAGAATCAGTAGCAGATAACACAATTGCCGTTGCGCCGGGCAATGGTTGCTGATCTTCGGGGCTGAAAATGGTTCCGGAAACGGAGTACGAATTCTGGGCTGTTGCTGTCGTAAAGCTCAGCGCACAAAGTAGGGTTACCCAAACCGCACGTTTAAAAAATACTGATAAATTGCGAATGACCGATCCAGCATCCTTTAACAGGTGTCCGCAGGAAATTATATAAGAGGTTAAGATCGGCA
This sequence comes from uncultured Flavobacteriales bacterium, assembly GCA_937911795.1. Lineage (GTDB taxonomy): Bacteria > Bacteroidota > Bacteroidia > Flavobacteriales_D > SKUL01 > SKUL01. Next base: position 8,946 of record CALDPJ010000052.1, read on the forward strand.
CTTTAAGCAGTAACTTTTGATTTTAATCAACCATACCAAAATGGTACAAACACTGAGTTGTACTGCTAAGCACGTGCTTTGGTTACATGATTTTTAAAGGCAGAAAGGAGTAAAATCAATATCTGCAGATACGGGAGAAACACAACACGCGTTAATGCCTAAGATACAACAACTTAATACCCTGTTATTGCACCTGTTTCTCAATGTAATCAGAGTTCATCAGTCGCAGCGCGCCCATGTATCGTAACCGGAACGAAACCAGATCGCCGATTTTGTAATTTTTTCGGCTGTTTCCCAGATCGAGGATAAGCATATCAGAACTTGCTTCGGCGATGGTGATTTTTTTATCTTCGGGAATCAGGTATTCGGTCTGTACGTCGAGCAGGCCGATGTCAACAATAGCGCGGTAATGGGTTCTGCCGTAATTTTCTTCGGAAATCACATAGGTATCTCCCGAAACATTCTGCCCAAGATCACCAATCGGAACCATGGGTTTTTCTGTGAGCTCAATTATTTCTGCATACAGCCGGAAAACGTCGGCTTTCATTCCCGGAATTAGTTTGTTGGTGAACAGATTGATACCGAAATACAAGGCTTCTCCTACTCTGAAATGATTCACCGCCATAGGACGCATCTTCTTCAACAACAGCGGAATGGTAACCGTTGTTCCTCCTGAAACCCAGGGTATTTTTATGTTGAATTTTGCTTCGATGAGTTGTTTGTACAAACTCAGCTGAATCAGCTTATCCTGAGACGGCATTACCCCGTGCAGACAATTGAGGTTGGTGCCGATTCCGCTCACTGATATATTCGGCATTCTAAAAATGGAACCGTAAAAATCGAGCAATTCATCACCCATTACTCCTTCGCGCAAATCGCCCATCTCTACCATAATCACCACCTTATGAGTTTTGCCCTGGCGTGTTGCTTCGTTCGACAACATTTCAATGGTATCGAGTTCGGAGTTAAAACTAACATCGGCGAAACGTACCACGCTTGCTATACTGCGCTTGGCCGGTGGTTTAATGTAAACTGTCTGAACCTCCGGACTGAGTTTCTTGATGAGCTTAAGATTGCTGATCCGGGAATCGTGAATTTCTTTGATTCCGAGGTTTAACAGTTCCTGGATGTACAGTCGGTTTCCGCACAAAAGTTTTGAAACAATTCCCCATTCGATGTTCCGATCTTTAAACAGTTTATCGAGGAACTCATAATTGTGTTTAAGTTTATCTCTGTATAATCTGATAAAAGCCATTAATCTGTAATTTTTCGCGGAATGCCTGCAGGCAAGCGCGTTAACAGTTCATAATTCAATTGATGACTGAGCTCGGCAAACGAGCCAACAGTTAATTCCATGTCTTGCTGATTTCCAACCAGCACCACTTCATCACCCGGTTTTACATCCTCTACCTGAGAAATATCGGCAACCAGCATATTCATATTTACCAGTCCCACTACAGCTACCCGCTTTCCACCGATGAGCAAGCGCCCGAGGTTGCTGAGATCACGGGAGTATCCGTCGCCATAACCCACAGGAACCACCGCTGTGCGCATATTTTCCCTGGCCAGAAATGATTGTCCGTAGCCGATAAATTCTCCGGATCGCACCTCCTTGACCGCCATAACTTTGCTTTTCCATGAAATTACTCTTTTCAGCGGATCTTCTTTGCTCTTCCGGTCAGAAACATATTGAATAAACGTTTCGGGACTGGGCCAGAAACCGTACTGCATGATGCCAACACGAACCAGATCGTATCTTGATTTCGGAAACATCATCATCGCCGCCGAACAACAGGTGTGACGTACCACGGGATGCAAATCCTGATCAGAAAAATGTTTCGAGCCCGATTTAAATCTTCGGATTTGCCGCTGTATGCGCAGGTAATTGGCGATGCTCTCTGCTCCTGCAAAATGGGTGCAGAGTCCCTGAAAGATCAAATATTCCGGATGTTTTATAAGCAGGTTGCTCACCTTGTCGAGTTCTTTCGCATCAAATCCGGTGCGGTTCATTCCGGTTTCGAGCTCAATGTGAATCTTTGCAGGTTTGTTCAGTTTTTTGCTGAATTTTATAGCCTCTTCGAGTCTGGAAACGTCAAAAACATAAAATTCGATTTCATTCTGGATCGCCCATTCAATTGCATCGCCACTCACCTCACCCATAATAATCAGGTCGTGTGGCGTGTGAACCACCTTTTGAACGCGCTCGGCTTCAGATGCACTGAATACCGAGAAATGGTCAATTCCGGCAGCATTTACCAACGGAACATATTCTTCAATACCATGGCCATATGCATTGCCTTTTACCACGGACGAAATACGAACGTTCTTGCCCACCCTTCGGCGCAGAAATTTGATGTTGTGATCAATAGCTGATTTGCTGAGTTCTATATGTGTGACGTCAAACATTCGTGATTTTCTTTATAACTGTCAAAAATACCTG
>CALDPJ010000053.1 GCA_937911795.1 uncultured Flavobacteriales bacterium
CCCCCCGCAGGTGGCTGCGCAGGCGTATATTTTAATGGACGCGGCGACCGGTAAAGTACTCGTCGAGCATAACGCAGATCAACCCTTACCTCCCGCCAGTCTTACCAAAATGATGACCGGCTATATCGTCACGGAAGAAATTGCCCGGGGTAAAGTATTGTACGAACGATTTTGCGATCACTGCCACGGCGGAACAGGAAAAGGAGACGGTCCTGTAGTTGAAATCGGAAACCACCCACCTCCCGGAGCATATGATGGTGCGTTGAAAGATCTTCCGGAAGGCAAGATGTTTCACAGTATCACGTACGGAAAAGGGGTGATGGGTCCGCACGCAGGATTACTAAACAAAGAAGATAGATGGAAAGTAATCGCGTATATCAAAATTCTTCAGCATGGCGAAGAACCAGCTGCAGAAGAAGGAGATAATACCAGCGAACCTGCCGGAGATACCGTAGAAGAAACAGCACAATCTGATAATCAATAAATAAGCAAAATCTAGCCAACATGGAATTCAGTTTTTCCAATAAAGCCAAATCCTTCACTTATGTCCTGATGGCCATTGGCTTGATCTCGCTCGTCGTCGGATTTATTGCCGACGGATCAGATCATCACAATCGCTGGTGGTCGGCCTTGTATGTAAACGGATTGTTTTTCACGTTCATCACCTTTGGAGCATTGTTTTTCAACATTCTTCAGTACGCTACCGAATCGGGCTATTCGGTGATGGTTAAACGAATCTTCGAGGCAATTATCTCTTATATGCCGGTTGGTGTTGCAGTGGTTTTTCTGGTGCACCTGGTAGGATCTTTTCACGGACATCATATTTTTCACTGGATGGATCCGGAAGTGTACGACGAAACCAGCCCGGCTTACGATTCAATTATTGCCAATAAAAAAGCTTATCTGAATATTCCGTTTTTCTGGATTCGCAGCATCATTTACATCGGCACTTTCATGTTCTTCGCTAATGCTTTCCGAAAAAGATCATTGCGCGAAGACAAAGACCCGAGCCTTGCGATTCACAAAAAGAACTACGTGCGTTCCGGTTTGTTTCTCGTGTTTTTTGCTGTATTCTCCTCAACGATTTCCTGGGATTGGGTAATGTCAATTGACACGCACTGGTTCAGTACACTGTACGGCTGGTATCTCTTTTCCGGAATGTGGTGTACCGCCATGGTGGTTGGTTTGATCGTATTGCTTTACCTGAAAGCAAAAGGCTATTTGCCGCAAGTCAACAACAGCCACATCCACGATATTGGTAAATGGGTATTTGCACTGAGTTTTCTTTGGAGCTACCTGTGGTTCTCGCAGTTTATGTTGATCTGGTATTCGAACATTCCTGAAGAAGTAACCTATTTCATTACGCGAATTCATTACTATAAAGTACCATTCTTCACAATGTTTTTTGTGAACTTTGTACTACCGATGGTACTGTTGATGTCGAGAGATGCAAAGCGAAATCCGAAATTCCTGATCAGCATAGGAACTATTATTTTCCTGGGCCACTTCGTAGATGTGTGGTTGTTGGTGATACCGGGAGTTATGGGCGGAGAAGCACATTTGAATTGGATGGACATCGGAATGTTTCTCGGATTTTTAGGGCTCTTTGTTTTTGTGGTACTCAGAGCGCTGACAAAAGCTCCACTGGTTCCGGTCAATCATCCGTATCTCCAGGAAAGCATACACCACAACATCTAAAAGAGCATTGATAACAAAGTAACGAAACAATACGATGGCAAAGTTTTTAACAGTTCTGGTCGTTTTACTGGTCGTGGTTGCACTGGCACAGATTGCACGTGTCTACGAACTCTCGTCGGAGCTCAGAAAGCGTAGAGAAGAAGATATTCCGGATGCAGACAATCGCTTCAATGCCAAAATGTTTTTGGTTTTTATGGCCGGGCTGTATGTCTTTTTCATCTGGTTGATTCTGGCTTATAAAAATGACCTGGCACTTTTTCAGCTACCAGCCAGTGAGGAGGGTGTTGCAATCGATAACCTGTATCTGTTTAACTGGATCATTATATTATTTGTCTTTTTTGCGGTACAGACCACGTTGTTTTACTTTTCCGCAAGCTACTACCGCAAAAAAGGCGTTAAAGCGCATTTCTTCCCCCACGATAACCGACTGGAGTTGGTTTGGACCGTCATTCCGTCAATTGTACTCGCAATTATTATTATCTACGGATTAACCATCTGGAACAGGATTACTGACGATGCAGTTGAAGACGCTGTTGTAATAGAACTTTATTCCCGTCAGTTTGATTGGACAGCCAGATACCCCGGCCCCGATGGTAAATTAGGTGCCAGCGATTACCGGTTAATTTCTTCCACCAACCCGTTGGGTCTGGTTACACCACGCACCATCGATGCTAAAATGATTGAACTCACTGGACAGGTAGAAAAGTTGCGCGGCACTATACAGAATGAGGTTCTTCCCGCGAGCCAGGTAGCGGAAATAGAAGCACAGGTCGACCGGATGTTGCGTCACAAGACCAATATTTACAAATTGATGGAGCCTCCGTATGACTCGCTCCTGAATTTTGCCGATGATGATATTTTGGTGCGAGGAGAATTTATGATTCCGAAAGGACGAGAGGTGAAATTTGTATTCCGGTCGCAGGATGTTATCCATAGTGCTTATCTACCTCACTTCAGAGCACAAATGAACACCGTTCCGGGAATGACGACCACTTTGAAATTTACGCCGACGGTAACTACCGATAGCATGCGTTTAGTGATGGATAATGCTCAGTTTAATTATCTGTTGATGTGCAACAAAGTCTGTGGTGCCGCCCATTACAATATGCAAATGGATGTATTGGTCGATGAACAGGCGGCTTTTGATCAGTGGCTGACAGAACAAACGCCATTCTATCAATTAGCACCAGATAATCAGAATGACGCAGGGGAGAGCACCGATGTGCAGGAAACAGCCGCAACTGCTGTAGTTGAAGAAGAAGTGAAATTAGCCGAAACACAAAATTAAGGATCATGCCAATAGGAGCTCAAACCGGATTAATAGAAGATCACGGACATCATCACGAGGAATCTTTCGTGAGCAAATACGTGTTTAGTCAGGATCATAAAATGATTTCTAAGCAGTTTCTCATCACGGCTATCTTTATGGCGATAGTGGGAATGATGCTTTCTGTATTCTTCAGACTGCAACTGGCTTGGCCTGGCGAAAGCTTCAGCATTCTCAATATGTTTCTTGGTGACAAAATGGCTCCCGAGGGAGTTTTAACCGAGAACGCCTATCTCGCCCTGGTTACAATCCACGGAACAATCATGGTGTTTTTTGTACTCACCGGAGGGTTGACCGGAACATTTGCCAACCTGCTTATTCCACTTCAAATCGGAGCGCGTGATATGGCTTCCGGAATGTTGAATATGCTGTCTTACTGGTTTTTCCTGATTTCGAGCATCATTATGATCGCTTCGTTGTTTGTGGAAACCGGGGCGGCAAGTGGTGGATGGACTGTCTACCCGCCACTGAGCGCGTTGCCTCAGGCAATTCCCGGCTCCGGCGCGGGTATGTCTCTTTGGCTGTTCAGCATCGTATTGTTCGTGGCTTCGTCCTTATTGGGCGGTCTGAATTATATTGTGACCGTAATGAACCTTCGGACTCAAGGTATGAAGATGACCCGGCTTCCGTTAACAGTTTGGGCATTACTGATTACCGCAATTCTGGGACTGCTTTCGTTCCCCGTATTGGTTTCTGCAGTTTTGCTGTTGATTATGGACCGTACCCTGGATACCAGCTTCTACCTTTCGGATATTTTTATTGCCGGTGAAGCACTGGATCAAACCGGTGGTAGTCCGATCCTGTACCAACACCTGTTCTGGTTCCTGGGCCACCCGGAGGTGTATATCGTAATTCTTCCTGCACTGGGTATCAGTTCAGAAGTAATTGCTACCAATGCGCGGAAACCTATTTTCGGATACCGTGCTATGATCGGATCTCTTCTCGCAATCGGATTCCTCTCATTCATCGTGTGGGGCCACCATATGTTCATCACCGGAATGAATCCGTTCATTGGATCAGTATTCGTCTTTACCACGCTGCTTATCGCGATTCCTTCGGCTGTAAAGGCCTTCAACTATATTACCACGCTTTGGCGCGGAAGTCTGGTCTTTACACCGGCTATGTTGTTTTCAGTGGGTCTTGTATCAACGTTTGTGGCGGGTGGTTTAACAGGTATTATTCTTGCCGATTCGGCCCTTGATATTCATGTACATGATACTTATTTCGTTGTAGGCCATTTCCATATTGTAATGGGATTATCGGCCATTTTTGGGATGTTTGGCGGAGTTTATCACTGGTTTCCTAAAATGTTTGGACGAATGATGAACACCAAACTTGGATATGCCCACTTCTGGCTTACCATTGTTGGTGGTTACGGAACATTCTTCCCGATGCACTTTATTGGTTTGGCTGGAGCACCCAGACGCTATTATCAATATTCCGATTTTCCTATGTTTGATGGAATAT
>CALDPJ010000054.1 GCA_937911795.1 uncultured Flavobacteriales bacterium
AATGCGTGAGGTAGAGGCGCAGCATGCGGAAGAACGTCGCCGCCCAGCCGTAGGCATGGGCTTCGAACTCCCCGTCCCAATCGTCGCTGTCCGCAAACCAGCGGTGGACCACGCGGACCGAGCACGTCCCGCCCGCGCGGGCCTCCACGATCCATTCCGTCGCGATCGTTCCCGGACCTCCCTCCGATTCGACGAGGAAGCTGTGGGGCGGGTTCCACTCCCTGATGGTTCCGACCGAATCCATGCCCGGACCGAAGCTGCTCACGGTTGTGCCGCCGGGGCGCTCCTCACTGGTGGTGGGAACGAACCACGACGAGATCCCCTGCCCCGTTGCAATCGCGCGCCACACCTCTTCGGGTGAGCCGGGTACCTCGACCTCGGCCTGGATGTATCGATGGCCGTCCCTGCTTTTCTTCACGGGCATGATTCGTCTCCCCAACTATTTTGATGACGGCGTGCGGTGCGGATGCGCCAGGATCACGATGCGATGCGAGCGACCGCCCGGCGCGGCTTCGTCGTGGTACTTCGCAACGAGCCGATTGATTTCTTCGGTCAGTTCGTTGCTGAACTCCGCCCGCTCCCGGGCCGAGCGGAATCGGATCACCGTTTGAGTATTGGGTGGTTCGAAGGTTTTCTGTCATCCATTCCTGATTTCCAATTACTACAGATCCATAAACCTGACCATCAAGATCCGTAACACCTGCACCGGCTGAAATCTCTGGTTCGTAAACTTCTTCAGGAATTTCGGGAATGACAGGTGGATCTCCATCTTTTTTACAACTCAGGGCTACTATCGACAATACTATTAGGAGAAAAGAGGTAGGTTGTAAAATTTTCTTCATGGTTAAATTTGGTTTGATTTGAACGGTGCATTTACCAATTATGATGCCGGGTTGCTGCTGAAGCTAAAGACAACAACAAACTGTTGTCAATCATTAATCTAACCAGTTAAATTAATGAGCTATTGTCAAATCTGTAGATAGATACGAGTAGCGAAACGCTCTCCCCACCTCTCAAATTTGCATTGTACATGACATGGTAATTGGCCGGAAGCGAAGGCGTGAGTGATTTTGCAAGGAGAAGCCGCTAGTTCGGGATCGTGACACTAACCTTAATCAACCAATCCAACATCCCGATTATGGGATTTTATTTATATTGCCTCCTCCAATTGAACCACTTAAAAACCGCTCAAAAACCAAGAGCAACACAACCAACTGATAACCAGCCATGAAAATGTATCGTATTAATAGCATACTCCTCGTTTTAATCCTTTTTATCACCGGATGTAAAAAAAAGGAAAACGATGAAATTCCTGGTGTTCAGGAAGACACCAAAGGTGCCATCTATGCGATCGTTGCCTATAACGGTCAGCCTGTCCCTGGTGCAGTGATTACAACAGATCCGGAGAGTTCAGAGGGCACCACGGATGCCACAGGAAGTGCATTAATTAAAAATGTCCCCGAAGGAATTTATCAGGTATTCGCTAATGTTGATGGCTTTGGCTACGGCTCAGGAGCTGTGGATGTAGATGCCGGCGATGTCAGTGAAACAATTATTTACATCGTTCCCGGAGCTTTTCAGGGGCTTATGGTAAATGTAGTATCGGTAAATCCACAGAATGCTACTGTCGGGGAACCGGTCAGCATAACTGCTGTTGTAAATGACGATGAAGATGAGGACGAAGAAATTGCTTTTGAATGGAGTACCGATATTGATGGCGTGATTTCAACGCAAGGAGTGAACAATGGTAGCCTCGCCCAAATTCAATATACATTCGAAACGGCAGGTGAACGTTTTCTTACTGTAACAGTTACGGATTCTGATGGAAATACAGATATCGATTCAACCTGGATCAATATTGCAGAGCCACCCGAGCCGGTTGTTCTCCAACCGATTGAAGCGGTTGGAAACACCCTCCACCTGAACTGGACTCAATCAGATGAACCAAACTTCAATTCCTATCGGGTTTATCGCGAAGGGCAGTTTGGATTCTCAGTTATCGAATCAATTTATGACATCAACACCACCAGTTTTGTAGATGATGAAGCTACCATTGGTATTGAATACAACTATCGGATTGGTCTGTACTTGGGGGCTGGTACAGAAATTATGAGCAACACGGAAACGGGGATATTCGACAGTGAATATATTTATATTGGCACAGGTCTGGACATGTTACGACACGACCCCGTCAGCCCGATGGTTTATGGGCTTGACACCGATAATAATTCATTGGTGTTTATTGATACAGAACAAGGAGAAGTCGTTAATACGATTTATGTAGGATCGTCCCCTACAGACATGGACTTCAGTTTAGATAACCAATTGCTGTATATAGCCAATTCAGGTAGTACAGAAATCGCAATTGTAGATATCGCAGCTCAGGCACTACAATCGTCATTTAATGTTGATGTAGGTAGCGGTTCATGGGATGGAAATCCTAACACACTGGCGGTCATGGAAAATGACTTACTGGCTTTTTCAGGGGCGGATAGCTACGGTTATATAAAGCTTACCAACATCCCCGGCGGCATCAATCTTTTTACCACTGGTCAGAGTTATTACAGACCATATCTGGTAGCGAACTCTGACGGTACAAAACTTTTTGTGGGCGAGTATGGTTCAGGTAGCGAATTGTTTCGGATGGACCTGATCAATGGAGACCTGGTATTACAGGAATCTTCCAATGATTTTTCTATACAGTCTCCTCAAATTTTCATAACTGAAGATGATCAATATGTGTTTTGTGGATCGAGAAAATTTCTGGCCTCGAGTCTGTTGAGTATTTTGGGAACGTTTAATGAACCCATTTTTGCAATTAACTCCGATGGTTCGCGTGCATTGGGAGAGACCAAAGTCTTCAACGGCTTCAACTTTACTTCCGTTCAGGACCTGCCGGTCAGTACCAAAGTGTCGGTATTCAGCAACGATGGTACAAAGGCTTATCTGTTTCACGAGCAGGCTGCCAAACTGTATATGGTAACGGTCGAGTAGGGAATTTTTAATTTATCAATCTGATCTTTTCAAAATGAGAGCTTCTGTCTGGAATGTACTGATCATCATACTTGTAGTTGGTATTACAGGATGTAAGAAAAAGGACGACGATGTTACTCCGGTCGCTCCCGACGCATCCGGGGCTATATTGGTGAATGTTTTTTATAATGGTCAACCTGTCCCTGACGCCGTAGTGAGTACCAATCCTGAAAGTGGTGAAGCAACGACAGAAACATCAGGCAGTGTATTGATCGAAGATGTTTCAGATGGTATCTACCATGTATTTGCTACGCATGACCTTATCGGATCAGGCTCTGCTGCTGTAGTTGTTGAACCCGGTGACGTAAGCAATGCTACCATTCATCTTATTTATGGCGTATTTCAGGGGCCCATGGTGGACTTTATTTCAGGCAATCCGGTGGTTCCTGTTGGTGATACTCTTTCGGTAGGAGCAATGGTTTATGACATTATTGATGAACATGAAGATCTTGTATTTGAGTGGAGTACGGATCTGGATGGAGTGATTTCAACTCAGGGTATAGGTGAAAATGGTTATGCCCTGTTAGAATATGTTTTTGAAACAACAGGAAACAGAACCCTCACCTTAACTGTAACCAATTCGGCAGGTGAATCGAATTCAGCCCAGAGACCAGTTAGTGTTATAGAGCCACCCGAGCCGGTTGTGCTTGAACCAATAGAAATGCACGATCTGGCTCTGCAACTTAGTTGGTCACAGGCCGAAGTGAGCCAGAGTCAATTCATGTGCTACCGTATTTATCGCCAGGATCAATCCGGCTTTACATTGATACAATCCATCTTCAACATTAACACAACCAGTTTTTCAGATACCGATATTAACATCGAATCGGAATACAGCTATAAGGTGAGTATCTATTCCAATTATGGCTACGAAACCATGAGCAATATCCAGACCTGGCAATATGATGGTGAGTACATTGATATTGGAACCGGACTCGATATGATGCTGCATGATCCTGATAATCCCTTGATCTATGGTCTTGATACCGATAACAATTCACTCGTGATCATCAACACAGACATCGGGCAGGTTGTTAATTCCTTTTATGTAGGTTCAACACCTGTAGATATGGACTTCAGTCTGGACAATCAACTGTTGTACATCGCCAATTACGGAAGTACAGAAATCACCGTAGTAGACCTCGTCTCGCAATCGGTACAATCTTCCTTTTTTGTAGAAACCGACATAGGCACCTGGGGAGGAAATCCGTATACACTCGCGGTTTTGGCCGATGGCCTGCTGGCTTTCTCCGGAAATGATTCTTTTAACGACATCAAACTGGTTGACATTTCCACCGGCAACAATGTTTTTACAACTTCCACTACATTCCGGGATCCGTACTTGTTGGCAAATTCTGATGGTACAAAATTATTTGTTGGAGAATCAGGTTCGGGCTGGAGCCATTTGCATCGACTCAATGTGAGTAATAATCAGTTGACGTTGGTAGAAGATTCTGAGCAATTTTCGAATCCGGAACGAAAGGTTTTCATTACCGACAATGATGAGTTCCTGATCTATGCTGAAAGTAAATTTCTGGCGAGTAACCTCCCGAGCCTTCTGGGGTCTTTTAACAATGAGATCTATGCCATCAATTCGGATGCTTCCCGCGTACTGGGCGAAAATTTTATTTACGATGGAAACAACTACAGCGTTGTAAGCCAGCT
>CALDPJ010000055.1 GCA_937911795.1 uncultured Flavobacteriales bacterium
GACATAGCCGTCAGCGCTCCCGCCGTTGAAGGAACCGGAAATCGTGCCGGCAGTCACCGGAAAGTCGGTCGAAACGGTTCCGCCGGTGACGATCACATTGTTTTCACTGTCCACATCTACTGCGTAAGCAGCATCGGGTTGAAGTCCTCCGAGATAAGTTCCGAACAACACATTTTCCAGATCCGAATCCAGTTTAATTACACACCCGTCCTGATTGCCGCCGATATTGGGTTGAAAAGCTTCTGACGTCACCGGGAAATCGGCACTGTAAGTAGAACTTACAATGATGACGTTATCGTCGTTGTCGAATAGCACTTCGCCCCGCATTTCATCGGCATAGTTGAATTTTAGGCCGGTTCCGGTGCTGAGACCGTCATTTCCGGTTCCGCCGATAAAGGTAGATGCCAGGAGGTCGGTACCCGCTGCAGAAAGTTTGGAGACGACGATATCCGATCCGTTGACATAGCTGACACCAACGCCCGATGGGGCAAAGGCAGATCCGCCGTTAAATACTTCCTGAAATGCTCCGCCGGTGGTGGGATAATTGGGAGAACTCGTGGTGCCATACATATACAATTCACCTTGACTGTTGACGATGAGGCTGTGTGGCAATTCATCGCTCGAGCCGCCGATATAGGTGGAGTAAACCAATGAAGTTCCCGACGTATCGTATTTGGTGATGCCGATATCGTTTCCAGCCAATGATCCCGCACCTGTTCCGCCTGCCCAACTGGTTTGGTAAGCACCCAAAGTGGTAGGATATCCATTACCGAAAATTGAACTTCCGGAATACAAAAAACCTTCCTGATCGAAGGTAGCCGTGAACCCGAAATTGTCGGCGGTGCTGCCGGAATAGGTGGAGAAACTCAGCTCCGGATCGATGATCAGTGGCAGATTTTGGTCATAATCTCCAACAGCAAAACGAATCGTGTTTTCTGACAGTAGATAATTACATTCAATCTCCTGAATTTTACCGTCGATGAGCTGGTAAGCAAAAGGCTTTGCCTCGATGATTTCGTTCACGCTGGTGGATACAATCAACTTCCCTTTTTTGATTTTGAGATTGTCCACACCCCGGTATTCTAGCTCAATGTTTTCTGATTGCCCACCGGGTTGAATCACGAAATCGTACTTTACATTGTCGCCGGAGGTGTAGACTTTCAGGTTGGTTAGCGGATAGATTTGCTCGAGCGTGATGGTTTCATAAGCCCGTGCAAACGACGCCCATTTTGCAGGATCGCTGCCGAGGAAATAATTGAAGTAATCGGTTGATGGATTCTTGGTTTGCAGAACCGGCGGCTGACTGTTCTTGAAAATAACCTGATAAGCGTGCCCCCGGATAAAATCTTCAAGCGGCGTTTCAATTGCTTCCCCGGAATGTGCCTGATGCCGCCGGAAGAGTAGTTCGCTGTCGAGAAAGTTAAAAGTAAACCGATCGTTTTCAAGGTAACAGCTACCTGCAGGGATGTCGGCTTTAAAAAGCACTTGCTGTTCCCATTGGCCTTTATTTTCGACAAATCGCACTCTGCTTTGCTGAGCGAGCGCAAATAAATTAACGGATGCAAAAAAAATCAGCAGCAGAATTCGCATTTGACCAAATTACAAATTTGGCCGGTGATACCGCAATGCTGACTTTTCAGGCTATAGAACCGACTGGAATTTGTGACGTAGACGGTGATACTGGTTCAAGGTCGCGGTTGAAGAAAGTGCCCCGGTTTTCGGTGCGTAAAAGTGACTGGCGAATGATCAAAGCCGCGGTGTCGGCAAGATTCCGGGTTTCGTGCCATTCCGGTGAGTTCGGATTGAAATATTCGGGTCGTAGTAAATCGGCAGCAATTTGATCTACTAGTTCTGCAGCTTTCCTGAGTTCATCATTTCTGCGTTCAATGCCTACAAGAGCACTCATGGTTTGCTGGATCCTGAGTCGCAATATTTTGGGGTCAGAAGTTGGAGGTATTGCAGGGGTAAGAAGGGGGTCAGCCGATTCGATGTCATCGATTCCGAGATCATTCGTTCGGTTGGATACATCTTCAAAACTCCTGTGCGCATAGACAATAGCTTCGAGCAGGGAATTCGAAGCGAGTCGATTGGCGCCGTGAAGGCCTGTGCGCGAACATTCCCCGCAAGCATACAGACGATTGATAGAGGTGCGTCCGCGATCGTCCACCACAATTCCTCCGCAGAGATAATGTGCAGCAGGAACTACCGGAATCATATCTTCGGAGACGTCGATCCCCAATTCCGAGCATTTTCTGAAAATATTCGGAAAATGAAGTTGGAAGGAATCTTTATTTATGTGCCGGCAATCCAGCAAAACATATTTATCTCCGCTGGATTTCAGTTCGGTGAAAATGGCGCGGGAAACAATATCCCGCGAGGCCAAATCTTTTCGAGGGTCGTATCGGTGCATAAAAGCTTCGCCCGAAATGGTACGAAGGATGGCTCCGGTGCCCCGCACGGCTTCCGAAATCAGAAACGAAGGACTGCGGTTGGGTTCGTACAACGCTGTTGGGTGAAACTGCACAAATTCCATATCGGCAGTGGCTGCTTTGGCGCGAGCAGCCATCGCAATTCCATCACCGGTTGCAACCACCGGATTGGTGGTGTTGCTGTAAACCTGTCCGGCTCCACCTGCGGCGAGCAACGTGAATTTTGACCGCAGCGACAATCGTTTTTCGGTTTTGGTATTCAGAACAATTACCCCGTAGCAGTTATTGTTTTCAGTAATCAGATCAACGGCAAGGTGGTGTTGCAGAATGCGGATATTGCGTTGCGCTTTGATCCTGTTCAACAACGTTTTTTCGATCTCGAGCCCGGTGGCATCCCCACGGTGCAAAATCCGGTTGGCCGAATGTCCGCCTTCTTTTCCCAGGTGATAAGATTGAAGAGGAGATCTGTCGAATCGCGTTCCCCACTCGATTAGTTCTTTCAGTCTTTCGGGACCTTGCCGGATCACCATTTCAACCACCTGTTCGTCGCACAACCCGTCTCCGGCTCTGAGCGTGTCAGAAATGTGTTCTTCAAAAGAGTCGCTTCCGATATCAGAAACCACGGCAATTCCTCCCTGTGCATAGCGCGTGTTGGACTCAATGGCTTTGGTTTTGGTGACAATCGTTACCTCTTTGGCCGGAAAACGAAGGGCCGTTTTCAGCGCAAAAGTCAATCCGGCAATTCCGGATCCGATCACCAGAAAATCGGTTTGTTTCATGCGGGTTGGGCCACGGGTTTTCCGGCAGAAAGTTCAAGCATGCGTTCAATCGGCAGCAATGCACGGTTGCGAAGTTCTTCTTCCACAAAAATTTCGGGCTGCTGAAACTTCATGCAGTTGAACAATTTCTGAAGCGTGTTCATCTTCATGAACGCGCATTCGCTGCAGGCACAGGTGTTGTCTTCTTCGGCCGGGGCTGGAATCAACATTTTTCCCGGAGCTTCTTTCATCATCTCGTGAAGAATTCCCGCTTCGGTGGCCACAATAAAAGTCTGGTGCGGACTTTCCTTCACGTACCGGATCATCTGCGCGGTGGAACCGATAAACTGTGCGGTTTTCAGAATGATTTCTTCGGATTCCGGGTGAGCTATGATTTTTGCATCCGGATGTTTGGCGTGCAGCTTCAGTAATTTTTCTGCTGAAAATGCTTCGTGCACGATACAGGCACCGTCCCAAAGCAGCATATCGCGCCCCGTGGTTTTAATCAGGTATTTACCGAGATTTTTATCCGGCGCAAATATGATGGGTTGATCTGCAGGAATCGATTCAATAACCTTTACCGCGTTGGACGAGGTGCAGACAATATCGCTCAGCGCTTTTATTCCGGCGCTGCAATTGATGTACGTGACTACTGCGTGATCGGGATGATCGTTGACAAATGCTTCGAATAAATCGGGCGGGCAGGACTCTGCCAATGAACAACCCGCCATCATATCCGGCAACAATACCTTTTTATCCGGATTCAGAATCTTTGCCGTTTCGGCCATAAAATGCACTCCGGCAAAGACGATGACATCGGCGTCGGTCTCGGCGGCTTTTTGAGAAAGTGCGAGACTGTCACCAACAAAATCGGCAACTTCCTGAATGTCTGGTTCCTGGTAATAGTGGGCTAGAATCACTGCATTCAATTCGCGTTTCAACCGCACGATTTCTTGTTTTAATCCTGCTTTATTCATGGATGAAAATATGAGCTTTTTACCGTGTACAAAGGTACTCTGGTTTGAGATGATGTACTATGATTTTGCTCAGGAAAACGAATTCTTATGGGATAAATTACGCCTGGATTGAAATATCCGACGGGTTAGAATTTCAGCCCGATCAACAGTACATCATCTACCTGATCGAGGTCTCCTTTCCATTCGTCAAAATGTTTTTGAATGGCTTCGTGCTGATCTTTGGCAGATTTGGAGGAAATATTCCGGATTAACGAAACGAATCCACTTCTTTTCAGTTTTTTGCCTTTTTTGCCTCCGAACTGATCCTGATATCCATCGCTGGTGAGGTACAACGTATCACCGGCTTTCATTTGGTGTTCGTACATGGTGAAATTCTTAGATTGGCCGATGTGGAAACCACCGATTGAATTCCGGTCACCGTCAATTTTTGTCACCTCGTCCTGCGATGCGATGTAAACGTTGCTCATGGCCGAGCACATCCGAACCAATCGGGTATTCAAATCAATTTCGCAAATAACTACGTCCATTCCATCTTGCGGACCGGTAGACAACGATGATTGTTGCAGTACTTGTCGAAGCTCTTCATCCAGTTTTCGCATGATGTTGTGCGGACCATCAATTTCGGTGTTGCTGATGATATCGTTCATTTTGGTGGAGCCAATCATACTTAAAAGGGCACCCGGAACTCCATGACCTGTGCAGTCGGCCACACTTACAATCAGTTTGTTACCTATAATTTTAAACCAGTAAAAGTCGCCGCTGATGATGTCGCGTGGTTTGTAATAGATGAATGAATCCGGAAAATACTGTTGTAGCTTCCATTGATCGGGTAGGGTAGCATCCTGAATCTTTTTGGCGTAGTGAATACTTGAGGTGATGTCTTTGTTTTTTTTCTCGAGCTCAATACTTTTTGCGTGTACCTCGCGGGTTCTGATGTCGAGATTTTTCTTCAGATATCTTCTGATTCTCTGTTGTCGTCGGTCGCGCAGTTTTAAGAGAGCTACCATCAGCGTCACAAGAGATAGAGCCGCAATAACAATAAACCACGACTGCTGCCAAAATGGTTTTTCGATAAAAATCCGGACTTCGGCAGCCACCGGCGATTTAATTCCGTCGCTGTTGAAAGCAACCACTTTGAATGTATAGGTTCCGGGATCGATCCGGCTGTAGTTGGCCTCGTTATTCGCCGTTACATCCTGCCAGTCGCGGTCATGGCCTTCGAGAATATACTGGTAAGTTACCTCCTGAGATTTTCTGAAACTGAGTCCCAGAAATTCAAATTTTGCTTTGTATTGCCCCGAAGGAAGACTGATGTCGGTACTGTTCTGTATCTCATCTTCGATGATCACCGATTCAATATTTATAATCGGAGCGATGCTGTTGTGAATGTCTTTTGAAGGATTGTATCGAACCAGATTTTTATTGGTTCCCCACCAGATTTCGCCATTGTTGTCTTCCAATACAGCATTGGGCTGAAAGTCGAGAAACATTCCCTGATCCTGATCAATAATATTTACCTGATCGTTTTTCGGGTTGTAGCAACTCAGTCCACCTTTGTGTCCCACCCACACTTTATCCTGCTGGTCGATTTCAATGCTGTAGCAGAAATTGGATTTCAATCCATGGCTGTGTGCGTTGATGGTTCTGATACTTTCGTAATCAAAAATAAATAATCCGCTTCCGTTTGTTGCCAGCCAGATATTGTCATTATTGTCCATCGTGATCGCTACCTGATCGTGTACGCGCTGGTCTTCGGAAATAACGATGTTGACAATTTTGCCGTTTTTGATGTAACTCAGGTATGCAGAGGCTGTGCTGTACCACAGATTACCCTTTTTATCCAGTGATAAGGATTTTATGACATTGTGTTCTAATCCGTCCTCTTTGTTGTAATAGGTAATGGCCCTATTTTCCCGCTGAATTTCATATATACCGTTTTTCGTAGCGATCCAAATATGCGTTTCGTTTCCGGTGATATCATTAATTGCTAAACTTAACCGATCATCAGAAAGCTCCACGGTCTTAAAAATAGTGTCAGAAGGATGTTTGTAGTAAATACCGTTGGTCGACGATCCGGCCCAGACTCCGAAATCGGAATCCACAAAAATGGAAGAATAAATATCCTTCGGCAATCCATGCACGTCTGTAAATAAAGTTGGAGTTTTAAAATTCCCAGAGTCCACCATCAATACCGCATTTTTTAGACCCATCCAGAATATGTTTTCCCGGTTGTGTATCGAATAGTATCCACCATTGTCGGGAAATGGATTTTCGTAAAAGACAAAAGCGTTGTTGCTAAGGCTGGAAATTCCGCCTGCATTGTGGTTTCCTCCAAATTTACCGGCCCAGATATTTCCTTCACGATCGCGAAAAACCGTTTTAATATCGTTGGATCCCATTCCGTTGCTCTCGTTGAATCTGCTGATAATATGATATTCTCCATTGGATTCAAACGGTGCAATGTGCAACATTCCTTTTCCAAAAGTTCCGATCCACAAGCTGTTATCCGGTGCTTCAAGAATCGACTGTATGTTGTATTGGTCGAGATGAAGGTTTTCACCTACAGGTGTGACGATTACACGATGATTACTTCGCAGCTGAACGACATATACTCCTTCATCTTCGGTGCCGACATAATATTGACCGGGAAGTTTCCCCGGAGCGATACAGTTGATTTTTGTCAGCGGAATATCGTATACAATGGATTCTAAAACCGGTTCCTGATCCTCTCCGGTGAGCAAATACAAATAAAGACCTTCGTTGGTGCCGACAAGCATCTGGCCTTTGCTGGTGATCCGGAAATCGAACAGCAGCAGTTGCGAAAACGGCGTGGTAAAGGCGGTGATTTCTTCTTTGGGATTTACCTTAATGATTCCGCTGTGCTGAGAAAGTAACCAGGTGTTTTCTTGCTCATCTTCCCGGATGGCTCGGATCACACTGTTAAAATGTTTGGTGGTTTTTAATTGCCGAAATTCACCTTTTTGAAAGACGGTACATCCGCCCTGGTTGTGGCCCATCCACAGTTTACCATTCGAACCTTTATAAAGCGTGCTCACAAAATTTTCGGTGAGTCCGTCGGCGGTGAAATAGTTTTTGAAATGAAATCCGTTGAACTTGCACAAACCTTCGCCGGTGGCTATCCACAAATAACCTCGATCGTCCTGGGTGATGTCATAGATAAACGGATGCGACACCCCGTCCTCCACATTGAAGTTATGGAAGCTGTAGGATTGCGAAAACGCGGATACGCTGCAAAAAACAAAGGCTATGAGGAGGATTTTGTTCAACAGCAGTTATTTTTTCACAACTTTTATAGAGGGCTGATATTTCGGAATTCCACCGATCGGAACCGTATAGAAAGGCAGAAATTCGCCGTACTGGTTTCGCACGGCAATAACAACATTGTTGTTTTTAATTGTGTTTTTGCTCTTGATGAACTGGATGTCGAGCGAGGAGTTGTGCTCGCGGTCTACAATTTTATGCTCGCTGGAGCTCCATTTGTCATCTGCCGAAGTTTCAATTTCCAGTCCCGGCTTCGCTTTCGAAACAATTTTAATCACCCCGTCCAGATCCCAATCGAAATTGGATTGCTTGATCGAAATCACCTTGTCATCAATGAAAGGGTAGATGTGAGATACCTGCGCCGGATCATCGTGCAGTCGGAAGGTATATTCATAGGTGAAGGCATTTCCTCCTTCGATGGGCACATTTTCTGTTGGTTGGCTGCTCAGGAAGTAACGGTACAGGTTTCCGTCGTCGCCCGTAACTCCATCGCAGATTACTTTAAAAACATAACCGCCATATTTCGGAACCAACTCTCCTTCGGTAGGGTTAAAGGGGCCGAAAGAATACCATTGATTGTCGTATTTATCGGTTTCGGCAAACACTTTTGAAGCCAGAAGGTTGCCACTTTTGTAGTTGCCTTGTGGGTCTGAACTGGTAGCATCGGGATGCGTGATACATTCTTTACCGCCGTATACCGAAAAACGCATGTGCGTATTCCATTCATTTTTTTGTTCGTCGTGTTTTCCGCCTGTATCCGGATCAAAAACCCGGATATAAATTGGCGTAATATTGTCCTCGGGAATTACAAAAAAGAAAGTTTGTGAAAAATCATCGTCTCCCCAGCTGGTGAGGCTGTTCGCACCAAAAGTCACCAAAAAGGGAATATTTTCTTCTTCGGCCGGCACCGGCTGAGCCATGCCGGATTTCCCGAACATAGTTGTAATCATCAGTAACAATAGAGGATAGAGTAATTTCATGTGCCGGCTATTTTTCTTAATGCGTAGAAACAACTTTAAATTCAACTCTGCGGTTTTCCTGTCGTCCTTCTTCAGTTTTGTTGTCACCAATTGGAACAACTGATCCGTATCCCACGCCAATTAGTCTCGCAGGATCGATTCCATTTTTCACGAAGTAACCGATAACAGACGTGGCCCGTGCTTTGGAGAGTTTCAGGTTGTAAGCTGAATTTCCAACATCATCGGTATGGGCACCCACCTCAATCTGAAGGGTAGGGTATTTTTGCATCATGTGCAGGATTTTGTTCAAGGTGTTATGAACCTCAGGCTTCAATTCTGCCTTGTCGGTCTCAAAATAAATAGAACCTGTTCTGAACACGGCCCGGTTGAGATCGGCTTCATTTATGAGATCCATATCATCAAGATTATACACAAAATCAGGAAGGTAGGCTTTCACACTTGCGCTTTTGTAATCCAGTGATTTGACGTAAGAATAAATTGGGTATGTATTACCGAGCGCAGTTTCCTGACCTATTGCATAACTGAATATACTATCTGCCGGAATAAAATTCTCGAAAACATCGTAGGTGCCGCGAACATCATCGAAAAACCTGTCGAGTGTCGACAAACGCTCTTTACTCTTTTTGATTTCAACCCGGAATATTGTTTCCTCGGGTAGCGCATTCTGAAGGGTGATGGTATCCTTCTGAGAAGTTTCCAGATATTCGAAAATTCCGGGTGATTCGGAATCGTTTTCGGATTGAGCCGCCGCGGCCGTTCCGTCAACGGAAGCCGTAAGATTATAATTCCCACCTTCTTCGACCTGAATTGTTTTGGTAATACACGCCTCTTCCCGCAATCCTTTTGCATCAGGTGTACTTCTAAGGCCGAGTTGTACAATGTGAGCTCCCGTTGTGTTAAAAACATATTCTATCTCCGGACCTTCCAGATAGCTTCCGTCGGAGAAATACCAGTGATAAGAGTCTGGTTCAAAACCGGGCAAATAGGTGTTTAAACCGTGTAATTTTACGGATGTTCCGACCGAAACCGTGTCTGGTGCTTCGATGTAAACCTGTTCAATATCTTCCACTTCCAGATAATAATTTGCCTGACTGAAAAAAAGATCACCGGTAAGAGTATCGATAATATTCAGCGCAACATCGTAATTGCCGGGCGCACTGTAACAGTGCTCAACTTCGAGTTCCTGAATGCGGGTTCCGTCGCCCAAATCCCATTCATATTTAAGCGGTAACGTGTCGAGGAAAATATTTGCGTCATCGCTGAAAACATAGCAGTATGAATTTTTCTGCAGGGTATCGCAATTCTGGAAATCCGGTTTGGTAAGTCGAAATTCGAACAGATCATCGGTTCCGTCGCGGTTGGAGGTGAAATATCCGGTGCTCCGGTCGGGGCTGAATGTTAAACCGAAATCGTTTGTTTCTGAATTAAAGGGTTCGGCCAGAAGATCTGTTGAAATAACCCGGTCTTCGATGATGTTCACGTGATAAATATCCAAACCGCCCTTTCCTCCAACCCGGCCAGAAGCGATATACAAGGAGCCATCTGCATGTACATACGGAAACAATTCACTTTCCGGTGAGTTGGCTTCAGCGAGATTTACAGGTGTTTGCCATTCTCCGTATTTGAGATCGCAATAATAGATATCAGCTTTGCCGCGGGTGTCATCAAAATTGGCTGCAAAATACAATCGCGTTCCTTCGATATTTAAAGCCGGATGGCCAACCATTTTTTCAGGATTATTGAACGCAAAAGGTTCGGGAGTGCTCCAGGTGCTACCGGATTTTTTTGAAATAAAAATACCCAGTGTTTGGCCGTTCGCACCGGAATAGCTTTTAGTAAAATACAATGTGCTGTCCGGAGAAATGTCAAAAGGGCCAAAGTCGATCCTCATTTTCTGATCAAATTGGAGCAAATCCTTCGATCCGTATTTTCCGAATTCTTTCTGTTCGGAGAAGTAAATCTGCGTAAGGGGTTCTTCAGTTTCTGCGTTGAGGTACGAAACCAGGATGTCGTCCTTTTTATTGGAGCAAAACAAAATTCCGTCGCCGTGTGGTCGTGCGGAAAAATCATTGAACGGGCTGTTGAGTTTGCCAATGGGTATGGCTTCATATTCCGCTTGCGACAGGAGGATTTCTGATGAGAAAACGAGGAGCAATATGAAGAGTATCCGGTTCATCATCAAAAGAATCTTGGATCGATTGATTTTACTTTGTAACCAAATTCGTACTGCAGCCCGATTTCATGAGATCCCGAACTGTATTGCCTGAAAATACTAAGCGCATAGTCGTAGGCATAGGCCACACGAAACTGCTGGTTGATTTGAAGTTCGAGCAAAGCCACGAGCGCCTCGTTGTGCCGATAGGAAATTCCTATCCAGAAAAAATCGTTGTAGATGAGATTTGCATTCAGATCAAACTGGCTGTTTCCGATCGGGCTTATTCTCACCAGCGTGCTGGGCTTTAATTTGAACTGTTCGCTTAGCGTAAAGAGATACCCTCCCTGCAGAATGATGTTGTGTAAACCTGCGTCCGATTTAATATCCAGTTGCTCATCGGTAATGTTGTACTGTCGCGAGATCATACTCGGAACTGAGATTCCTGCAAAATACTTTTTGGTGCTGTAATAAATGCCCGCTCCAAAATCCGGTTGAAGGTTGCTGCGCAAATCTCCGGCAAAAGCCTGGTCACTGGTTTCGGTGGTGGTTAATTCGGTGAACCGCGATGAGAGAATTCCTACACCTGCCGAAATTCCGAACGATAATTTGGCGTCGCCCATAAAAATGCGGTACGCTACATTTCCTGAGATGCCGGTAGTGTTGCTCACGCCAACTTTTTCATTCTTGAACAGAATCCCCAGCGCGATGCTTTTGTTTTTTAACGGCGCATGAACGCTCACCACCTGGGTTACAGGTGCGCCGTCAAATCCAACCCACTGGTTTCGGTACAGTGCATTGGCTGTGAAAACTTCTCGGCTTCCGGTATATCCCGGATTTATCACCAGTCCGTTGAGCATATACTGGCTGATCAGCGGACTGTGTTGAGCTTCGGAAGTCAAAGCCAGGAGCAGCAACATATATGTGATAAGTTGTTTCATTTCTGGTAGGTGATCAGCGTTGAATCACTAAAAACCCTTTATATGTTTCGTCCAAACCACCAGGTTTAAGTAAGTAGTAGTACGTGTCGGCCGGTAATTCGTTTCCGTTTTTGTTCAACCCTTCCCAATCGTTTTGGTAATCGCTGCTTTCATATACGGTCTGGCCCCATCTGTTCCATACTTCAAACGATACCGGTCCGATTTCTTCAAGTCCCAGAATGACATAGCGATCGTTGACATTATCTCCATTTGGCGAGAAAGCATTCGGAACAACCAGAGACTTTACTTCGACAATCACCTCTGAACTGCTCACCGGGCAGTTTCCGTTGCTGATGTTCCAGATTAATATGTTTTTTCCTACCTGCAGGTTCCGGACAATTGTTGCAGGGTTTACTGCGTCATCAAAAGCCAGACTGCCGTTGGCGCTGGTCCAGAATCCGGAGCCAATTTCCGGAGTATTCGCGTTCAGTTGAGTATGGTATGTGAAGTCCAGCAATTGATCTTCACCGGCTATTGCTTCAGAAGGTTCCTGGTAAAAGGTCATGGAGTGCGTGGCAGTGTTCGTGCAAACGCCGTTTTCCGCAGTCAGTGCGATGTTGTAGTTCTCAAATTCGAGCGCAACGATTTCCAACCAGTCGTCGGTGAGTTCTCCACCGGCAACGAGTCCGTCATCCAATGTCCAGAATCCTTCTCCCGCAGTTACAGTTACTGAAATTTCTGTTGCCAGACCACAGACTTCTGATTCGGCTGATATCTCAATTTCAGGAAATATATTGACAAGTGTCGTGTCGGCCGTAATTCTTCCGCAGCTGTATGCGGTATAATTGAATGTGATGATTACTTCCTCACCCGCATAATCCGCAGGAATAAATGTTTCTTCAATGTTTCCGTTGACGGTCCATTCGCCGCTGAATTCGTCTCCGATCAGTTCATCCAGATCAATAGCCTCCTGATCGGAGCAATACTGATCCTCAACTGTAAACGGAACAAATATATCTGACAGAACTGTTACTGTGGCCGTATTACTCCAAACCGCATCACAAACACCAGACTGGACCCGTACTCTGTACTGTGTACTGGAGTTGAGGTTTTCAAATTCGAATTCAGAGTTGGAGATAAATGCGGTGTCGGAGGTAATAAAATTATCGGCAGAATATTCCCAGAACAGGATGTCGCCGTTGAAGTTATTGAGGTTTAGCGTGCCGGAATTGATTGCCTCGCACACTTCCTGATCACCAACTAAAACACCTGCATCGGTTGGTGAATCTACCTGCAATGCAAATACATCGCTGGTATCTGCAGGACACACTCCCGAATGTACCACCACAGAAACATTCGTATTCACTGATAAATCATCCGTGGTATATTCTGTGGAATTGCTGCTGAAAACCTGAAGTCCCTGCTCGTCATCTTCCAATAACCAGGAGGATATTGTACCGACCTGATCGGTTACTGTGAATGTAACTTCACTACCGGCGCAGATGATATCCGACGTTGCGGAAAGCGTTCCGGCATCCGCTGGCAGGTGTACTTCTATTTCCAGTGAGGCAGTATCACCTGGACAGACTTCCATCAGTGATTCCACAATCCACGACATGGAGTAACTATTTCCGTATTGCAATCCCGACAATCCCGTTTCCTCGTCGAAAGGATTTTGAATTACCACACCTGCAGGACCGCTCCAATACCCGACTCCCCATTCAACCGGGTTGGCGGATAGACTCACAGCCTCCGAACAAATCTGAAGATCTTCTCCGACAATTGCCGTTTCCGGTGAATCGAGGATAACCTGTACCGTATCTGAACCGGACAACCCGCAGGTTTCGTTGATGACGGTATAAATGAATTCATACATTCCCGGTTCATCTGTCGTGAATTCGAATTCCGGAGTGGAGGCAAGTAAATTACCGTTCAAATCCATCCAGTTGCTGGTTTCAAATTCATTTAACAGAGGACTTCCTGACAATTCATGATTCAGGGCGCACAAGGCAACATCGTCTCCGGCATAAACAGGTTGAATACCCGGCACCGGAATAACTTCAACGGTTGTTTGGGTCATGTCTTCGTTCGAGCTGCAAAATTCATCTGAAACCGAATGGAGCGTAAAGTTGGTTGCTTCACTTGCAGAAACCGGCAGGTTGAATTCAGTGGTTAAAATATTGTCCAGAACAAAAGTTTCTGTTCCATCAGAATATTCGATGGAAAATGGGGGAGTGCCGTATAGATTTACATGAATCTCGAGTGGATCGCCGGGGCAGAAATATCCACCACCGCTGAAAACTCCGGTTACGGCTTCTAGTTTTTCGATGGTCACTGTATTGCTCGTGTCAACGGGACAATCACCGGAGAAAACCAGCCGGCGTAAAGTCGTTATTCCGGTAATATCCTCAGGCGTATAATTGAATAAATCACTTAACCCGGGAGCAACCATCCACTCAGATCCTGAGTAAACCTGCCACTGATAGGTATAGTTTCCGTCACCACCAGTGAGGGCGGCAGTCCCGGTAATATTTTCCGGTACACCATAATCGCACAGCAATTGGGTTTCCGGTGAAATACTATTACCGCTGATTGGTGGATACAATTCGATACTATAAACTTCTGAAGTGTCAGCGCTGCAATATCCGGATTCAACCACGGCAATAAAATACTCGTTGGCTGCTATGGTGCCGGGCGAAAACGTGGCTTCTGTTCCGCCGGTTGGTGACCATGGGCCATTTGGTGCGGTGGATTCAAACCAGGTAATTTCACCGGTGAAGTTCTCAATGTTGATGTCTTCCGCTATGGTTTCCGGACAAACTTCTTGTCCGGAATTCATGAAATTCCCGGCGTTGCTGAGTGGTGATGTTTCAATGGTCACCACATCGCTGGTGTCCACCGGACATTCTCCGGAGATGACCAGTCGACGGTATTGAACGGTGCCGGTTTGTCCGATCGGTTGGTAGTGTTGTGCTGAATTCAGTCCACCAGCGGGTTCCCATCCGGTTGCCGAAACATTTTGCTCCCATAGATAATCGTATTCACCGGTAGCTCCTTCCGGATAACTTCCTGAAAGTTCAGCAGGTGTTTCATCAATACATAGGTTTTGATCAGCGCCAATGGTGTTATTGGTTATTTCGGGGTAGATCAGAATACTATACACTTCGGAAGTATCGGGATCACAAAATTCTGTTTTAACAACCACGCGGTAAAAAGTTGGATCATAAATGGTTCCAGGGCTAAAATTGATTTCCGACCAGTCTTGTGATATCCAGGGTCCGTTTTCTGATGATGATACCAGCCAATCCTGAATTTCACCAATATAGTTTTCAATCGTAATGGGTTCAGCAGTTGAACCCGGACAAACGATTTGACCAGCATCTGTGAAGTTACCAGCATTGCTGAGTGGAGCAGTAACAATCGCAATTGTATTGCTCGTATTGGTAAAACATTCGTCTGAGGCAATTCTGCGGTAATAATGTGTACCGACATTGGACGCAGGGGTGTAACTGGCAGAATTACCATTGGTAACCGGCGACCAATCCGAAAGATTATCGCTGGTTTCCCATTGGTAATCATACAATCCTGTTCCTCCGGAGACAGATCCGGAAATTTGTTGAGGCAGTTCGTTTTCGCACAACCATTGATCCGCACCAATATCGTTTACGGAAATTTCAGGATAGGTTTGAATCCAGTATGCTTCAGAAGTATCAGCACTACAGAAACCGCTTTGCACGATTACCCTGAAGTAGGTGGAAGAATCAACAACGCCCGGTAAATATTGGGAATCGGTACTTTCGGTAGAAGTCCACGGACCGTTCTCAGAATAGGCAAACTGCCAGTTAATTTCTCCTGTGAAATTTTCAATGTTGATCGGCGCAGCGGTAGCACCCGGACAAATGTGTTGGTCGTTGTCGGTAAAATTCCCGGCATCGCTGAGCGGAGATATTTCAAGCGAAATTGTGTTGCTCGTGGCGCTTACACAGTTTTCTGAAAAGGCAATGCGTCGGAAGAATTTCGTGCCGATAAACAATTCGGGATCGTATGCTGGGGTGTCGTTTATTCCTGAACCCGCTGTCCAGGTTACTTGATCCGTGCTGCTTTCCCAAAGATAGGTGTAACTACCTGTTCCGCCCGAAGGAATGGTTCCTGTTAGCGTTTCTATAGGTTCATTCTCGCAAAGTGTTTGATTGTCGAAAATGGTGTTGTTCGTTACCGGATCGAAAACATTAATCTCGTACACTTCAGAAGTCGTGGCTTCACAGTAATCTGTTTTTACAACAACACTGTAGTACACTGGATTTTCAACCTCGCCGGGTATAAATACGGATTCCGTATTGGCAATGATACTCCAGGGCCCGGAAGGTGAATCAGCCTGCAGCCAGTGAATAATATCTCCGGTATGGTTTTCAATAGTAATGGGTTCAGGTAAGGAACCCGGGCAAAGGATTTGACCCGAATCGGTAAAGTTGCCGGCATCACTGAGTGGTGATGAAATGAGTGTCACTGTATTGCTGGTATCCACGAAACAGTCTTCAGAGAATACAATTCGTCTGAAGTGTTGGGTGCCGGTAAAAGATGAAGGTGAATAGTTTGTTGAGTTATTTACATTCGGTGTGGCAGTCCAGTTAACAAGATCATCGCTGCTTTCCCATAAAAATGAATAAACGCCGGTTCCCTCCTGCGGATCGCTTCCAACTAAAATATCGGGTGTCTCATTCACACACAACCATTGATCAGTTGATATGGTATTGTTCGAAATGGGTGAGAAAACATCGATGGTATAGGGTTCAGACACTTCCGAATCGCAATCACCGTTTTGTACCACGACCTGGAAATAGGTGGTGTTTTCAATAATATCGATGGGAGAGAGTATAGGGCCCGTCTCACCTGAAATGACTTCCCATGGACCGGAGGGTGAATCTGATTTTCGCCATTCTATGATATCTCCTATGTAATTCTCGAGTTCGATAGGCTCAGCTACTGTTCCCGGACAAATCACCTGACCTGCATTTGAAAAATTACCGGCATCGCTGGTTGATGTTACAGTGATTGTCACCGCATTACTGGTGTCGGTGAAACAACCGTCTGAGAAAACTATTCTGCGGAAGAAAATGGTTTCATTAACCTGTCCCGGCTGATATTCCGGATTATTATTAGAACTGGCGTTTGCCGGAGTCCAATCAATTCCGTCTGTACTGCTTTCCCATTCATAATCGTAGTCATACCCGCTTCCACCGGAAAGATCTTCAATACTGGTTAAATTGTCCGCGATTCCACTTCCGCAAAACCACTGGTCATTACCGATGATGTTGTTGGAGATGGGAGAGAATACTTCAATGTTGTATACATCAGAAGTATCCGGATCGCAATTGGCAGTTTTTATGATCACCCGTAAGTAGGTGGACGTATTGATAGTTTCCGGTTCAAATTCAACGTCTGTGTGTGGTGTAATATCTAGTGGTTCCCACGGACCTGTTGGTGAAGCGGATTCGAGCCAGTCGATTATATCACCCGTATAATTTTCGACGGATACCGTTTCGGCAATTTCGCCCGGACAAATTTCCTGTCCGGCATCAGTAAAATTGCCTGCGTAACTCAGCGATGTAACATGTATGGTAGTACTGTCGCTGGATGAACATCCTTTGTCTGATGTAACAATCCTTTTGAAATGTGTTGTTTCTGAAAGCGGAAGACTGAACTGGATTTCGTTGGTGGGTTGACCCGGGACATTGTCCCAAAATGGTTCACCTTCTTCTTTTTTCTGCCATGTAATACTGTAAGACCCTTCTCCTCCTCCCGTAGGGCTATTGGCGACAATAGTTTGGGGAATCTCATTTTCGCATAAATACTGATCCGGTGTAATAATGTCATTATCAACTGGCGGATAAACATTTATCTCTTTCCCAGTACTGTACACCGGATCACATCCCGGAATTTCAATTTTAACGCGATAATTATGTGTTCCCGGAATGTCCAAAGGAATCAGAGAAAGCATACCGGCAGACCCGGCTACCGGCGAAAATGAAAACGGGTCACTATCAAAAGAAACTTCCCATTGCACGACCGGACCAAAATGACCACTCAGCGTTAACTCTGTAAAAGAAGCAGTTTGACAAAATTCGCTGTTACCGGCTATGAAGCCTCCCTGCGGTTTATTGACAACTTCAATAAAAAGCTCATTACTCGTACTGTTGGGATGGCCAGGGTGAGAGATAATCTTGCGGAGATAAAAACTTTCTGAGGGACGTTCGGAAATGGAAAACTGCGGACCTGTCGCTATATCCACCCATTCATCCTGTCCCAGGGTTTTAGATTGCCAGATGTGTATACTGGCATCGGCGTTATATGGTCCGGTCGATATTGCGGTTATGACTATCGGTAGTTCCGTGCTGCAATCTACTTGTGCGTGATTATCATCAACCAGAATGTCATCATTCTCAAATTCAATAGTGTTGGTGTAGCTTTGAATTTCGATATAAAATTCCTGGGTAGTACAACCACAACAGCCAAGCGGACCAACTAAATCGGCGACAATGAATTCGTCTGCGTCGAAGCCTTCATTAAAAGTAATGGAGTTGTATCCTAAGGTTAATAAACCTCCCAGGATATTTCCTAAGCCCAGAAAACCAACATTATAAGAAGCGGTAGTTGTCTCCCAGCTGGTAACGGCCAAATAACCGGAATACACTGTAAATGTTACCGGTTCACCCGGATAAACGGGCATGGGAGGCGATGAGGTGATCGTTGCCACACATGTTTGACCAAAAGCAACCCCAAGTGTCATCCATAAGACCGAAACTATTACGGCACGCCTAAAATATAGTTGCGTTCGCTCTCTCACAGGTAAATGACTTGTTGGTTCGTTTTTCAGTTTCATCGCATTCTACGCTGCATTGCAACTATGGTTTCAATGGGTTGGTCGCACGGTAGCTATGTATTAGTGTTAAACCCGGAATCCCCGAGTCTTCTATCTTTGCGTCGACTCTAAACTAACAATTATGAAAAAATTTACGGTATCGTTCATATTCAGTATGTTGCTTATTTTCCCGGCCGTCGGCCACGAGGGGATGTGGTTGCCAATCCTACTGGATATGGACGAAATGCAGCGAAACGGGTTAAAATTATCCGCAGAAGATATTTATTCAATCAACCAAAAAAGTTTAAAAGATGCCATTGTTCATTTCGGTGGCGGATGCACAGCAGAAGCCATATCCGATCAGGGCTTAATCCTTACAAATCACCACTGTGGATATAGCGCTATACAATCTTTGTCAACAGTTGAAAATGATTATCTCAAACATGGTTTTTGGGCCAAAAATGTTCAGGAGGAGCTGCATTGTGCCGGAGTAACGGCAACATTTATCATGCGGATTGAGGATGTTACCGACGTTATTTTGGAAGGTATAGACGACAATACTCCACTCGAAGAACGACAGAGCCTGGTGAAAGAAAGATCGGTAACACTGGCAACTGAGTCGGCGGAGGACCCGGCCTACAGCGCACAGGTCAAGCCATTTTACTACGGGAATCAGTACATTATGATTGTCACCAAAACCTACAGCGATGTGCGGTTGGTAGGGGCCCCACCTTCATCGATCGGTAAGTTCGGAGGAGATACAGATAACTGGGTATGGCCCCGTCATACCGGCGATTTTGCCATTTTCCGAATTTATGCCGACAGCGAAAATGAACCAGCGGATTTCTCTGAGGAAAATGTTCCCTATCAACCCGCGGAGAGTCTGGATATTTCCCTGAAAGGGGTAGAGGAAGGAGATTTTACGATGGTATACGGATTTCCTGGGGTGACGGATCAATATTTGGTTTCTGCCGGAGTGGAATACATCACAGAAGTCGCGAACCCGTTGCGTATTTCAATGCGCGAAAAAAGCATTGAAGTGATTGATGCATTGATGGCCGGGAGTGACGAGAGAAGAATTCAATATGCTTCCCGCCAGGCAATGATCAGTAATGCTCACAAGAAATGGATTGGCCAGAACATGGGGCTGGCGCGGTTTAACGCCGTTGATAAGAAGCTCGAACAGGAAGCAGAATTCATCGAAAAGGCCGAGCAGGTGGGTAATACTGCTTATGAAACGGTAGTTCCTGAATTAAACGAATTACATCGTCAAATACGGCCTTACCAATTGGGTCGGGATTTGTTCATTGAAATGATTTTTTACGGACCCCAGATTTTGAATTTCACCCGCCGCTTCAATGCTTTGTTTGATGCAATAGAAGCGGAAGATTCGGAGAAAATTGCTGAACTACGTACAAAAGCAGTCCGTTCCGCAACAAATTTCTTCGATAAATACGCTGTGGAAGCAGACCAGGAGATTTTCGCTCAGTTGCTGGCAATATACAGCCAGAATGTGCAGCAGAATTTGCAGCCTTCAGCGCTCGATGCCTTCCACGGAAAATACAAAGGAAATGCTGTGGATTATGCAGAATATGTATTCTCTGAATCGGTTTTTGCCGATCGGGAAAAGCTGATTAAATTATTGGAAACCGGAAAGGAAAAAAAGCTGTTGCAGTTAAAGGATGATCCGGCGTATCATTTGACGGCCTCGTTTTTCGATGCCTATATGACGAAGATCCAGCCCTCTTATGAAATGCTGAATGGCCGTATTCAGGAATCCATGAGAATATACATGCGCGGATTGATGGAGTTGAATCCGGAAAAGAAATACTGGTCAGAAGCCAATAGTACGCTCAGGGTTACCTATGGAAAAGTAGAAGGCTGTATTCCGCGTGATGGATTGAGTTATTTACCGACCACTACTTTGCAAGGCGTGGTACATAAGTACATTCCCGACGACCGGGAGTTTGACGTTCCGGAAAAATTGCTGGAACTGTATGAAGCAAAAGACTATGGAAGATATGGAGTTGACGGCACTTTGAATGTCGCTTTTCTCGCATCCAATCACACTACAGGGGGTAATTCTGGTAGCCCGGTACTCAATGCAGAAGGTCAGTTGATCGGTTTGAATTTCGACAGAAGCTGGGAGAGCACAATGAGTGACATCATGTTCAATCCGGAAATCTGTCGCAATATATCCGTAGATATTCGCTATATTTTATTCGTTGTAGATAAATACGCCGGCGCCGGATGGTTGCTGGACGAAATGAATATCATCGAAAACTAAACACCATGTGGAAACGCAACGACAATTCACTGGAGCAGACTTTTACTTTCCCCGATTTTAAGTCTGCATTTGGATTTATGCAACAGGTAGCATTTGCTGCCGAAAAAGCCAACCATCATCCTGATTGGAGCAATGTGTACAACAAAGTCCACATCCGCTTATCAACTCATGACGCGGGCAATACCATCACCGAAAAAGATGAAAAGCTGGCAGCTGCAATTGATAAGATTTACGCTGACTGGACCGGAAGGAAATAAAAAAAGGCTTTTCACAATTGTGAAAAGCCTTTCGAAAGTTTTCGATAATTTCTGAAAGAGAAACTTACGCGGCTTCTTCTACGGTTGCAGAAATTGAAAGCGTAGTTGTTCTAGGTTCAGTATTAGCAGTAATCGTAACGGTTTTTGACTGCTTGTTGAGTTGTTTTCCTGGTTTGTAAACAACTTCAATTTCACCTGTTTCTCCCGGAGCGATTGGCTCTTTAGGATACTGAGGAACTGTACAACCACATGATCCTTTTGCATTTTCAATTACCAGTGGCTCAGAGCCGGTGTTGGTAAAGGTGAATATATGACGGTTTTCACTGTCTTGTTTGATATTTCCGAAATCATGTGAAGGAGAAGTAAAGGTCATCGCAGTTGTAGGACCTGCAGGAACAGCTTCAGCTGATCTGGCATCACGTGCAGTTGCTGCTTCTAATTTATTGTCAGTTTTGTTGGCTGCAATACTTGTTTTAGGCTGCGGGCTATCTGAGTTTCCAGAATATGCTCCTGTCATCATCAGGTAAGCATTGGCAATTAATCCTACTGCGATAACGCCGATCAGACCAATTTTAACAGTTTTATTCATGACTGGTTTTTTTGAGATTTACTGCAAAGCTAAAAAAACCCATCCAATTTAAATTAGATGTTGCAGCTATTAACTAAACATTAACAATTTTGACGGCTACTGATGCACCAGATTGATATTGTTGTATCCGTCTGTTTCAAGAACTTCTACAGCTTTTTGGTAAGTAGACCAGTGCGGGTTGAAAACCTGGTAATATGCCGAAGTGTTCCAGACATTTCGGGCGATGAGTGCTTTTACCCGCGACTTGATCAGACTTTCGGAACGTTCATACTCAGCTTCATCGAACTCAACATCTTCTTTTTCGGCATGCGCCCGGAATTCATTCATTAAATCCTCATCACATTCAAAATTATTCGCAAAATCTGTAACTGTCCGAAATTCCTGAACAATGTCCTTGCGGTTCCTTTCGACATATTCGAGGCTGAACTGATTGAAGACGCCTTTGCGAATCAGTTGGGTATGCAGATCCGAAAATTCGGATGTATCGAGTGGAACAAAAATATCCGGCATGATACCACCACCGCCGTATACAAGACGATTTTTATGGGTGAAATACTTGAGAGAATCCGGAAGATCGATGCTGTCGGCATTGGTCAGTTCACCACTGTAAAACCGATTGTACTTTTCTTTCTGATAAGCTTCAATGCCCTCGGTGTAGGGTTTCTGTATTGAGCGGCCAGATGGGGTGTAGTATTTTTGAACGGTCAATCGTACCGCTGATCCATCCGGAAGATTAATAGGCCTTTGAACCAAACCTTTTCCAAATGAGCGACGCCCTACTATTAACCCACGATCCCAGTCCTGAACGGCCCCGGATACAATTTCACTGGCCGAAGCCGAACCTTCATCGATCAGGATTACCAGTCGCCCGGATTCAAAAGATCCACCAGCCCTGGAATGGGTTTCTCTTTTTGGATAAGCACGTCCTTCGGTATAAACGATCAACTGATCATCAGGTAGAAATTCGTCTGCAAGATCAATGGCAGCTTTCAGTAATCCGCCGCCATTTCCCTGTAAATCAAGAATCAGATCCTTCATGCCGTTTTCTTTCAGCATGTTCAATGCCTGCAAAAACTCATCATGAGTGGTGGATGCAAAACGATTGATTTTGATATAGCCGATTTCTGGTGTAGCCATATAGTGCGCATCAACGCTGTAGATTGGAATTTTATCGCGTGTAATTTCATAAGGAATCAAATCCTTTTGTCCTTTGCGCAGAATTGAAATATTCACTTTGGAATCTTTCGGACCTTTTAGTTTGGTCATTACATCCGAATTCTTGATCCCGACACCAGCTACTTTTTCATCTTCTATTTTCACAATTCTATCTCCGGCAAGGATTCCAAGCTTTTCGGAGGGTCCTCCGGAGATTGGTGAAACGACCAGTATGGTATCTTTAAGAATGTTGAACTGGATTCCAATTCCTTCAAAATTCCCTCGAAGCGGTTCATTCATGGCTTTCAGCTCATCAGCCGGAATGTACATTGAATGAGGATCGAGTTCTTCCAACATCGACACGATGGCGTCTTCAACCATCTTTTCGGTATCTACTTCATCTACGTAGGAACGCTGGATATGGAAAATCAAGGCGTTTAGCTTTTCAATCGCGGCCATTTCCTTTTCGGACTGAGCCATTAAAGTGATTGAACAAAGGGTCAAAAAAATTGCGGTGATATATCTTCTCATGGAAACGTGTTGTTGAACAAATTTAATATTTCGAGGGTCTAAAGGTGGTGGGGGGCGAGTTAATTAAAGTTAAGTGGAGCGGATTGAGGTTCTTTGCCTTTCAACATTTCCTGTCCATTGGCACTCCTTCGAAAATGGAGGTTAGTTATATTTGCGTTTATTGTGGCCGTTTTACTAACACAGAACAAGAACTGTTCCCATCCCATTAAACTATATGAATTATTTTACTACAGCTGTTTTCTCTCTTTCGCTACTGATGATTTCAAACCTTCATGCTCAAATTCAAACGAATTCAGAACCGATAAGTTATAGAACAGGGCTATATATTTTTGATGAAGCCCTCGAAACGTACCGGACACCTGCTCTGGATATGGAGCAGGTTGTACTTGAAGATATCGAACGGGCTGAACAAAACCTGCCCCCGTTTGACGGTCGAAGAATTCCTGTAGGCTGGGATATGGCGAACACAGGAGAATGGTTTTCACTCGATAATGGTGACAGGCTGTGGAAACTGAAAATCCATTCACCCGGAGCCCTTTCCATTGAACTTTACTATGATGATTTCTATTTGCCTCAGGGAGCTCAATTACACCTGTACAGTCTGGAGAGAAACAAGTATCTCGGAGCCTTTACAGCCAATAACAATAAAGAGTCAGGATATTTTTCGACCGGTATGATTGAAGGTGAAACAACAATTATTGAGTATTACGAGCCGGCAGAAGTTGAAGGTGAAGGCCGCATTAGGATTCAGGATGTTGGCCACCGGTATCGCGATTTGGAAAGTATTTCGCGAGCAGATGATTGCCAAGTGGATGTAAATTGTCCTGAAGGAGATGAATGGCAAGATGAAAAACATGGAGTCGTTCGATTACGGATTTCTGTAAGCGGAGGCGGAATTTTTTACTGTAGCGGCTCACTGGTCAATAATACGGCTATGGATTGTACTCCATATGTTCTTTCAGCCTTTCATTGTATTGATGATATAGCCGATTCACCAGCGTATCAGGATCAGCTTAGATTTTATTATAATTACGAAAGAGCACAATGTGGTGTTAATCCTGCACCGGTTGGTCAGGTAATGCTTGGTTGCAGTATTGTTGCACGGAGCCACAATCAAAGCAACGGTTCGGATTTTGTGCTGTTACTACTCGATGACGATATTCCGGAAACCTTTGAACCATACTGGAATGGATGGAATCTTCAATCTACCACTATTAGCGGCGGCGGGGTAGGTATTCATCACCCGAATGGTGATGAAAAGAAAATTTCGACGTCAACTCAAAATTTCATCAGTACCTCGTATTTCGGAACGGGTCCCCAGGCATACTGGAGAGTAAAATGGGCAGAGACGGAAACCGGTCATGGTGTTACTGAAGGTGGTTCATCAGGGTCACCTTTGTTTGATAGCAATAGCTTAATTGTAGGCACACTCACAGGCGGAACATCATATTGTAACTCGGTAGAACCAGGGGGTAAGGACGATCCTGATTGGTACGGTAAAATGTCCTATCACTGGGATCAGAATACCGGCGTGCAAACAATCGACCTGAAAGAATTTCTCGACCCACTCAATACAGGACAGTCTGTTATGACCGGAAGTTACGCTCCTTGCGATGGTTCAACGATGAGCGTCGACGAATCAGATACGGAAATTCTGGATCAGCTTTCGATATTCCCGAATCCCGCTACCGACAGAATTACCATTGATATGGCTGGCTATCAGGATGAAATTGAACAGGTGACACTTTACAATGTGCTTGGAAAAGCAGTTTCTTCATCCCCTGTAAACACTCAGTCCCTGGTTCTGGATATTTCAGATCATCCTGCAGGAATTTATTTGGTGACTTTCGTGTTCCGCGATCGAGCGGCCATGAGCCAAAAAGTTGTTATCCGTTGATGTCCTGATTCAGATTCAGATCAGCCTGTTTCATGATATAATTTTTGTCGGTACATTAGCAGCAATGAACCAATAAAAATTCCATGAAATCACTTCTACTCATCTTCAGTAATATCTTTGTTGCTATCTCTGTACTATCCGCTGATCCCGGGGAAAGTACCATTATAAATGTATGTACTCAGGATCCAACTTTTGAACTCATCACCGCATTGCAAGGTACTCCCGATCCGGGTGGCGTCTGGACCGATCCCGATGGAGTGGAAGTGGTGGATGGTTTATATGATCCGGGAGTAAGCATTCAGGGATTATACACTTATACCGTTGATGGAACCGAAGGAGCAGAAATTGCAACCGTAGAAATTTCGGAAGTGAATTGTGCAGGATCCCCAGCAAATAATCAATGCTTCAGTGCTCAGTTTATCAATCCCGCAAATGGTATTCCCTTCAGCACCTTTGGAGCAACTACAGATGGTTTGCCTCATGCCGGAGCTGAGAATTGTGAGGTCAATGGTCAGAGCCAGATCGAGAACGATGTTTGGTTTCTGTACACTCCCGGTTGCGACGGAAATGCTACCGTTTCAACCGTTGGCGGTACCATCCTCGACACAAAAATTGCCGTTTATACTTTCGCCTGCCCACCGACTACCGACGAACTGCTGGCGTGTAATGATGATTTCGGTACAGGGTATCAAAGTTCTGTAACCTGGCAAATCGAAAACGGAGGTATCTATCTGATCAGAATCGGTGAATCTCCCGGACCGGGAAGTGGCAATGGAACTTTCAATCTTACTGAAATATGTTCTGGTGAAGAACCACCGCAGAATCAGTATTGCGAAGATGCAATTGTCGTTTCAGCCAATCCGGCCATTCCGTTTTCTACTTTCAATGCAGAAACCGACGGACCCAGCCACGAAGACGATAATACCTGCAGCATTTTCGAATCCGGCCAAATGGCAAATGACATTTGGTATAGCTATACCGCAACCTGTGAAGGTACTGCCACGATGAGTACATTGGGCGGCACTAATCTGGATACGCGCATTGCTGTTTATTCAGATTTCTGCCCTACAGATTTATCGAACCTCATCGCATGCAATGATGATTACCAGGGGTTTGGTCAAAGCCAGATGAGTTGGGCAATTTCACCGGGTGATCATTTTATGCTGAGAATCGGCAATGACGAATTTTCTGGAGGTGGCTCCGGAACATTTTCTTTGACAGAAAACTGTGGCGGAACAACGCCCGAGAATGACCTTTGTAGCAATGCAATGGTTGTTGAACCCGCCATCGGTATTCCTTTCAATAACTTCGAAGCTGCCACCGACGGACCTTCCCATTTTGAAAATATTGGCTGTAACTTTTTCGGAGGCACTCAGATAGATAAAGATTTATGGTATGAATACACAGCTGGTTGTGACGGAATAGCAGAAGTTACCACAGTCAACGGAACCTTCCTGGATACCCGACTGGCAGTCTATGCGGAATACTGTCCGGAAGATTTATTGAACGTGATCGTTTGTAACGACGATGATGGTGGTGCTCAGTCTACGGTGGAGTGGAATGTCGTAGAAGGCTATACTTATTATATCCGACTGGGAGAATTCCCCGGAACGGGTGGCGGATCCGGCACTTTTAATCTCACCGAAACCTGTATGGACGTGTGTGCAATGCCGGTCATAGGCTACCAGACCATCTGCAACGGCCTGAATGATTTCCAGAGTTTCTTTGTTTCGGCTACAGTAGTTACAATTGGTAATTCAGGGCCGTATGAAATGTCATCCAGCATTGGTGGGTATACCGAAGAAGTTTCTGAACCAGGAGTGTACACATTCGGTCCCTTCAACAACGATGCGACTGTCTTTTTTAACGTGGAGTCTTTGGTGGACGAAAGTTGTACGGATGTATCCTACGAATTGAGCGCAGATTGTTATCCGGACAATTACAATTTTACCTGCGGAGACGTATTTCCTGCCTTCACGAATCAGTATACTTCCTATACCAATGTTGATTCATTTACCTGGGGAGAACCGCTGGACAGTGATGACTGTGGTTTCAACCAGATCCACAATGATCTTTGGTACGTTTATACCGCAGCCTGCACAGGAGAGGTTACCTGGAGCAACTGTGCCCTTTCGGATTTTAATACCCGAATGGCTGTCTATCAAAACACCTGTGAAAGTGGTGATCTTGAACTAATCGCGTGTAGCGAGCCGGATGAATGCGGTGAATTTGCAGCTTCTCTTACGTTTTCTGCAAGTCAGAATGAAAGTTATGTTTTGCGACTCGGTAGTACTGCAGAAAATGAATCGGGAATCGGGGTTTTTATAATCGAAGAGGATATCGAACTGATTTCCGCCGGACCGGATTCAACCATTTATTTCTGCACCGATTTCACCGGGACAGTAGTGCTGCCGGGTTATCTTAATGGAGCCGAACCTGGAGGATCATGGATAGACACAGATACTTCAGGTGGATTGCTTGGAAATGTGGTGATATTGTCCAACCTCGACGGCCCCGGAATTTATCAGTACACCTATCAGGTATCCGGGCCTTGCAATGATGATGCAGCCACGATTATCCTTCATTATGATAT
>CALDPJ010000056.1 GCA_937911795.1 uncultured Flavobacteriales bacterium
TGTTTCGGCCGAGGGTAGTATAGTGAATTATAACTCCTTCTGTACCGGAACTTGGAGCAGCAGTTCCATCGGGCCAGTTGGGAACCGTGGCTGGTGGATATGCCAGGCCAAAAACCTGACCGAGAAACCCTGCATCGATATTACAAACCCATATATTCAGGTAGTGCTCAGTATCCCATGCGTCGCTTCCGCCGGTGGATGAGAATTTAACTTCGTCCAGTGTGTTCTCCGTAGAAAAAAGATTGAGTTCGAAACTCTCGCGTTCAGTTTCTGTTCGTACAATTCCCGTTGTTGGATTTCCTTCGGGATCGTATTGCGCGAGCACAAATTCAATTCCCACATCGGCTGCCACTGGCAGAAACTCATCGCGCGTATCAATTGAATTGGCATTCAGACGGCGGTAATCCTCGTTGAGAACAGCGAGTTGGGAATGTACTACCGAGTCAGCAAGATTTTGTTCCCCGGTGTTGTAAACAATGTGGAAGACTACCGGAATCTGGTACACTTCGTCATCGCGATGTTGCTGACGAGATTGCTCAATCCACGCCGAAAACTGATCGTTAATGGCTCTGGCTTTTTGAGCATCATTCATGCGGATGTTCCGGAACCAGTGATCATAACCACAGCTGTGGCCGGATTCCTGAGCGTAGCTAAAAGATAAAATTGTCGATAAAATGCAGGTCAATAAAATTTTGTAATTCATGGTTCATTTAGGTTTTGCCGCAAAATAATAAATCCGGCAGCAGCATCAAAAGCCCATTTTTACAAACGGTCACCATGCATTCGGAATGGCAGGATGAAAGAAAAATCTACCGGATCTCAATATCCTTCACTACGGTTTTACCGGCCTTTTCATTCAGCAGGGTAATCAGTTTTTCTTTGCCCATGTTGAGTTCGTGGCGCAGGGTAGCCGAATCGAGCTGAACGACGAGTTTGCCGTTTCTGAAGAAAATATTTCGCGTGCGGCGGGCAATCGGTGCGCCCATCAATTCCTCCCAGGAGGCAACCACCGAAGCTTCATCCACACCCCTATCGAGTTTGTAGATTTCAAGCAGCCGGTTGATGGCTTGCTTAAGCGTTTGTTCGTTGCTGTCTCTTTTCTTCAATGCACTCGCCGTTTGAAAGATTAAACATTTTGCCCGGAGAATTGATCGAAGCAAATATCTCCGGAACCCGCTTTACATCGGTATCGGTAACGAATATTTGCCCGAAATTATTTTCGGAAACCAACTCCATCAGATGCCGGACCCGCTGGTCATCAATTTTATCAAATACATCGTCGAGCAATAAAATGGGCTTCATTTCCTTTTGGGCCGCGATGAATTCAAATTGTGCCAACTTCAGGGCAATAAGGTAGGTTTTCTGTTGTCCCTGAGAACCAAATTTTTTCAGTGGATAACCACCAATTTCGAACACCAGATCATCTTTATGGATTCCGGCGGTAGAATGCTGGCGGTTGCGATCCTGGTCGAGGTGCAGATCCAGTAATGCTGAAAAAGAATGCTCGTTGAGTTGAGAATGATACGCCAGCTCCACAATTTCCTTTCCTCCGCTAACCCTTTCGTGCAACCGCTGAAAAACGGGCACAAAGGCATTGAGGAAGTCGCGACGCGCTTCGTACAGATACGATCCGGATTCTATCAACTGCTGATTCCAGACATCCAGCCCAGCCACGTCAAAAGTTCGGTTTTCCCAGAAAAATTTGAGCAGACTATTGCGCTGAATAAGGGCTTTGTTGTAGCGGATCAAACGCTCCAGGTAAACCGGATTGAACTGCGAAATAATTCCGTCGATGAACTTGCGACGGACATCGCTGCCTTCGTATACCAGATCCTTATCATAAGGAGAAATAATTACCACAGGATAACGCCCGATGTGTTCGCTGAGTTTGGCGTATTCCTTTCCTTCGCGCTTGAACATTTTCTTCTGTCCGCGTTTCATTCCGCAGTGCACGGTATCAACATGGGCACCGGTATCGAACTTTCCCTGGATCACAAAAAACGGTTCTTCGTGCCGGATGTTCTGACTGTCAATCGGGTTGAAATAACTCTTGCAATGTGCTAAATAATAAATGGCATCCAGCACATTGGTTTTTCCGGCACCATTCTCCCCTACCAGGCAGTTAACGCCGGGTTCAAAATGGTATTCTGCTGAAGCGCAGTTTTTAAAATTGACCAATTGGAGAGACTGAAGAAACATACCTGCAAAAGTCGGAAAAAAAGCCGGGGAGCCGTTGAGAAAAACATCGGTGCCTGAAGCAACGAAACCAACATTCCGGAGTCTATTATTCAGGAATAATAACCAAAACCAATAGCTTTATCAACAGTCTATCATTTCAACTACTCAAGTTGAGATAGTTGATTGTAGTCCGCACTGGAAAATGCCAGTTCATAAACGGTCGGTATTGATTCGCGAATGGTAAGTTTGGTTATTTTAGCGCCGCAACCAACAGATATGAAAAAGCATTTACTCCTATTTATTTTATTGATAGTTGCCGGAACCGGCTTTTCTCAGACCCCTAC
This sequence comes from uncultured Flavobacteriales bacterium, assembly GCA_937911795.1. Taxonomy (GTDB): domain Bacteria; phylum Bacteroidota; class Bacteroidia; order Flavobacteriales_D; family SKUL01; genus SKUL01. The sequence goes on from CALDPJ010000056.1 coordinate 2,523, forward strand.
TACTTTTAATTATACCGGCGGAGTTCAGACATATACCGTTCCTCCTTGTGTTACGCAAATTGAAGTAGTTGTTGCCGGGGCAAAAGGTGGAGGAAATACCGGCGGTAACGGAGCAACAGTAACAGCTACCATCAATGTTGTTCCCGGTCAAATTTTACAGGTGAATGTCGGCGGAACGGGTAATTGCCCAGGAGCAGGATACAATGGTGGTGGCATCGGTGGGCCGGCCGGAGGTGCAAACGGCGCTTGCGGTGGCGGTGGAGCGACAGATATAAGAATAGCACCTTATGGCATACCCAATAGAATAGTAGTTGCTGGCGGTGGTGGCGGAATGGGAGGAGGAAACACAGATGCTGTTGGAGGAGCTGGCGGATGTGCTTCGGGTGGAACCGGAGACAGTCCTTTTGGTGACGGAGGAGT
>CALDPJ010000057.1 GCA_937911795.1 uncultured Flavobacteriales bacterium
TTTCCGTAATATTCCTCCAATTTCTCCTTCGAACCGATCTGTGCAATAAAAGCATTGATCCGTTTATCGAGCTCGCTCTGGATCTGACCTTCGGTAACCTCAACGCTGTCTACCCCACCCTGATGCAGCAGCAGTTTTTCATACAGCAGATCTTCCATTACCTTGCAAGTGCCATTGGCACCATAATCAATACCCTGAGATCTGGCCTGAATTCGTTGATTTTCAATGTCAGAACGCAGGATAACCTCATCTCCAACTACTCCCACAAGTCCATCAATCACTTTGGTTTCTGTTTGCGCCGAAACTACTCCCGCAGTTGCAACACAACAAACAACAATACTCAGATATTTAACGATTGTATTCAATTTCATCATTTTTATAGGCACTTTCCAGCAGGTCAACACGCATCTGCCGAATGAACTCACGTTTGCGCATATTGACAATTATATTCCGGATATCTTTCCGAACCAACGCCAAAGGAGACGTGCCGTCTTTTAATTGATAATCTATAATTTTTAAAATGTAAAGGTAGTCGCCCTCATTTAATTTAACCAATTTGTTTTGCGACAAAAACTCCTCTTTATTCGTGATTTCAACCGGTATCTGACGCAGCAATTCGTCGAAGTACATCCAGCGCTCCTCATCAAAAAAACCAAATACTGCGTATTGCCTGCTATAGTCTTCCAATGCGTAAATATCTTCTGAAGTTCCGGACAGCATAAGCTGTTCTACTTCAGAAATATCAGGAGCACCAGCCGGTACTTTAATGAATAACACCCGTACGATAAAATCCTTCAGCTCAAAGTTCTGGGAGTTCTCATCGTAATACCTGCGGATTTCCGCATCGGAAACAACCGTATCGAGTTTCTGCTTTATCAATTCTCTTTCGAACGCATATATCGTTAATGAATTGCGGTAGGTGCGCAATCGCTTCTCAAAATCCATTTGTTCGGCAGGAAGATTCAGCTCGGCCTGAACCAATACTACATGATCCTTCACCCAGGAATTAATGTAGCTGTCGGCCATTTTAGCACTGTCTTCCGGACTCATTCCTGCGGGGATGGATTCGGCAAGTTCAGAGCGATACAGATAGTGATCGTCGATTCGCACTACCCAATCTTCATCGGTCGATTTCTGCCAATTACACGAAACCAGGATCAGGGAAAAAATCAGGAAAGAGATTCCCTGAATCGCGGTGACCGGAAACTGAATATGTGGTTGCAATTTCTGTTTCATACAGTCTATTGGATACTGTACAAAACGTCTTCGTTTACGGTGTAGTCATATTTATTGCGCAATTCTTCCAGCCATTCTCTTTCCAGGCTGTTCTGGTAAGAGGCAGTCGCAAGTCCCCGCACTTCAGAAAGTGGTTTGGGTTGCGGTGGCAAAATTTCTTCGATGTGGAAGAATGCTATCTGTCCGTTGTAATCAAAGTTATCGCTGATTCCTTTTTTCCACTCAATATTATCGAGGAAAGGTCGATCGTTCTTCTCGAGTTTTACGCTTTCCATGCGAACCATCAGGTTGGAGTCTTTGTTCAACTTGCTTCGGACTTCTTCCATATCCTTTCCTTTCTTCGCCATTTTTCTCGCCTGTTTGGCAACCTCTTCATTGTCGCAATAATATAAGGTTCCGGATGCTCTTTCACCATAGGTATAATCTTGTTTATGGGCTTCGTAAAACGCCTTTAATCCAACAGTATCCTTAACAGCCATTGACCAGACGAGCATATCTGTAAGCTCAAAAAGCAAAATACCATCGCGGTATTCTTTCATGAGCGCTTTAAATTCGGGGTGTTTCTCCTCGAGTCGGCTATTCTCGTATTCGAAAATTGATTCCTCTTCGAACTTTTTATAAGCCCCGGCAGCGTATTCTGCAGGCGTCGATTGTTGGTGACGTCGGTTTTTCTGTGATTCAAGATATTTTGCAAAATCCTGCTGAGTATATTGTTTGCCATCGAGCTCAAACAATGGTTTGTTCATTCCGGATACTTTCTGTGCCGTCCAGTTTCCGCTGAAGATGCTCGTGTCCACCTTTGCAGACAATGCTTTCAGATTGGAAGGATAGGATTTGAAGTGATACTCGTTCTTCAATTTACTCACGAATGTCTTGCGGGTTATCTCCGAACGTGAGTCTTTTGCAATCCGCGTTTTCAGTTCATTTTCCATCTCCTCGAACGGAGGAAGCGGCTTGTATTCGATGCGCTTGATAATGTGCCATCCGAACCGGCTGCTGACCGGCTCGCTGATTTGTCCGTCTTCTTTTAAAGCAAAAGCCACTTCTTCGAATTCCTCAACCATTTTGCCCGCACTAAACCACGGCAATTCTCCGCCTTTAGCAGAAGAAGATCCGTCGTCGCTGTATTTGAGTGCCAGTTCGGCAAAGTCGCCGCCTTCCATCAGCTCTTTATGAATATCGCGGATTTGTTTTTCGGCGAGCTGTTTTCTCTCGTCATTTTCTGAATCGGTACTGCGCACCATAATGTGCGCTACTTTCAATTCTCCGCGACTGGGACGGCGGTCTTCTACCTTAACGAGGTGATAACCGAACCGCGTGCGTATCGGCTGGGAAATTTCTCCGACTTTCGTATTGTATGCCGCGTTTTCGAATGGGTAAACCATCTGTAATGCAGAAAAATAACCGAGGCTACCGCCGTTGTCTTTTGCCGATGGATCGGTTGAATGATTGGCCGCGAGTATTGCGAAATCCT
>CALDPJ010000058.1 GCA_937911795.1 uncultured Flavobacteriales bacterium
GTCGTTCGCCTGAAGGTTTTGCTACCCCGGTGGCAATCTTGCTGACTGTTTTATTGACGGACAGGCCGAAAGAAATCGGCAGGCCGGTTTCCGGGTGGAGACCGACTTCGCGCGGCAGCGACAGCAGCGCGGCACGCCCGGACGCCGGGTCGGTGCGCAGCTACCAGGTCGGCTTCATCTTCTTCCAGCTGCCCCACGGGCTGTTCGCCGTGTCGATCATGACCACCCTGGTGCCCGAGCTGGCGGCCGCCGCCGGGGGGTTCGACGCCCGCCCCGAGATCAGGGCAGCCCGGCGGTCCAAGGAGGTCACCGACCTCTCCGCTGCCCACGAGGACAGCGGGCCGCTCGGTGTTCCGCTGCAGCTCGTGCTCGAACGGCAGCGCGAGCTCGCGTCACTGCGAGTGCTCGGCTTTACGCGCGGGGAAGTGTCCTACATTCTGCTCGGCGAGATTGCGTTCCTCACGCTGGTGGTCAATCAGGACCAAGGTTTGGCATCGATAATTCCGTTGTTTTTACAGCAAATGGTAGTGGGTGGATTGCTCGGTTATTTATTCGGGAGAGTGAGCAAATACATCATCAACCAGATTAAGCTCGACTTCGAAGGACTGTATCCGGTGCTGGTAATTGCTTTGATGTACATTACTTTTTCTGTAACAGATGTCGTTGGAGGAAACGGCTTCCTGGCGGTGTATTTGTGCGGACTTTATCTGGGTAATCAGGATTTTATTCACAAGAAAAGTATTCACAGAATTTTTGACGGGTTCGGGTGGTTGATGCAGATCGTTCTGTTCGTAACGCTCGGTTTACTGGTTTATCCGTCAAACGTAATTTCGATTATGGGAATCGGCCTGCTGATTTCAATCTTCCTGATATTTATTGCCCGGCCGCTGAGCGTGTACCTGAGCCTAATGTTTTTTAAGATGAAAAACCGGCGTCGGGTGTATATCTCCTGGGTAGGTTTACGGGGTGCGGTTCCGATTGTATTTGCAACGTATCCGCTGCTGGCTGGAATTGAAAAGGCCGAGATGATTTTTAACATCGTATTTTTTATCTCCGTTACTTCTGTGATTATTCAGGGAACCACACTTTCAGTCATTGCAAAATGGATCGGTGTGGCGTTGCCGGCGAAAGTAAAGCCCATGACAGCGTCAGATTTTTATCTCTCAGACAGTGCAAGAACAGCCCTTACAGAAATCACCATTCCGCCGGACTCTTATGCTGTCAAGAAGAAAATAGTAGATCTTCATCTCCCTCAGGCCGCACTCATTACACGGATTAACCGCGGAACCAAATTTATTGCGCCCGAAGGTTCTACTGTGCTGGAAGCCGGTGATGTATTAACTGTTGTAACGAACAGCGAAAACGGAATCATCAGAATTTACGACTGCCTCGGATTGGCTCCTCCGGAAATTGTTGGAAGTTTCTGAACGAATTTTTAGTTATTGCTTCGGGACTTCCGACCGGATATGAATATCGCGCTGTGGCACCGGAACATTAATTCCTTCGCGGCGAAAAATCCGATCGATTTCAAATCGCAGATCACTCATAATTGTTTCAATGGTCCAGGTCTGCACCGCCCAAAAGAAAAGCTCGAAGTGCAAACCGTTTTCTCCGAAATCAGAAAATCGAACAATGATGGGACGATTGGTCGAAACTTCAGGATGATTTTCGGCAACCTCATGTAATATTTGCCGCACCTTTTGGGTGTCGCTGCCAAAATTAACCCGTAGGGAAATCTTAAAACGAGCCATCTGGCTGCTATGGCTCCAGTTGATGAGATTGTCCCGCGTCAGGGTAGAGTTCGGGATGATTATGTAGTTCCCGTCACGTGTCACAACTTTCGAGGTTCGGATGTCGATGCGATCCACGCGGGCTACCAGACCGTTTAACTCTATAACATCGCCCACCTTAAATGTGCCTTCAAAGAGCAAGATGAAACCCGACACCAAATCCGCGAAAATGTGTTGAAGCCCGATACCCACACCTACCAGCAAGGCGGCAGAAGCAATGAGCAGCGAAGACAGATCGGCGCCAATGGATTCAATGGCCACAAAAAACGCTATACCATACACGCCGTACGACAGAAGTTTGAGAATCGTAAACTCCTTGCCTTTGTCGATCCATTCGCGACGTGAGAAATGTTTTTTGAGTAGCAACCGGAACATGCGCACGAGAAATCCGGCAACCAGAAAAATGGTGAGAATCACAAAAATATTTCCCACCGAAAATTTGAATTTTGTTTCGCGACTTTCGAAAAAGGTGAAACCCATAAAGGCCTCAATCAGGCTCCACAAGCCGAGTCCTGCAAAGGCAATGAGACCGGCGGTGAACAGAATCGCGTAGGTTCCGTACAGCCGAATGAAATGAGCCCGTTCATCATCGAGCCATTCGTTGCGCTTAAACTGCCTGGCGATAAAAACCCGGAACAGCGATACCGCTTTTGATGTCAGAAAAATAATTGCAATCAGCAGCAGTAATTTGAGCAGATTGAACTCAAAATCTCCGGCTTCGAAAAAAGGTTCGAAAAATATGTATCTGAACCACTCCATTTAGATTATGATGCTACCCGAAAAAGTAGCCAGCTTTACTTTGATCTGATCGAGGCGCTTTTTGCGTTCGAGCAGTGGTGTGTAATCAAAATCAGGACCGGCTTTCTTCAGTATTTCTTCGTCTTTGGCAATCATCTTCATAACCCGTCGCAATTTGTAAGTATAGATTCCGTCGAGCACTGCCGGAGTCAGCTTTTTATCCTCGGTAATGGTAAAAATCTTATACTTCTCTTCCCAGCGATCGCTGAGCGTATAAGGTGAAGATAGCAAGTCTACAGCAACTTTGCTGATGAGTTGATCTTCGTGCCGCGTAAAAAACCCCGGATCCGGAAGTTCATCGCGCTCGCGGATGCTGATGTATTCTGTGAGTATGCGCTGATACAGGAAATTTTCGAACTGGAGATTATCAACAAGCATTTCGCCGATGATCAGATCGCAGATCAATCTTTTTTCGGTGCTTTCTTCGGCATCATCCCCGCCCGTAACGGGAACTTCAATTTCTTCGGAGCCGTAGTTCAACAGCAAGCGCATTATTTCGTTTTCCTGCGGCGCAAGTCCGGATGCGGCAGTAGTCTGTTTTTTTGCAACGGGTTCCGATTCCGGAACTTCTTCCCTGGAAACCTTCAGGTCTTTGCGCATCGACTGGCGCAGAATCTTGTCCAGCTCGTTTTTCAACGCGCGTTCTTCGATGTTCAGGCGGTTGCTGCAGGACTGGATATAAACCGACCGCGTAATGTGATCGGGGATAAGGGCGATGCTGTTGACAATGTCTTTGATGACCGACGCTTTTTTCATCGGGTCGTTTCCGGCCTCGGCCATCATCACCTCGGTTTTGAAAACCACAAAATCGCGGGCGTTGGCGGCCAGATATTCCTTCAGTTCATTGTAGCTGTGGGCGCGGGCAAAAGAATCGGGGTCGTGGTTTTCGGGCAGAAGCACCACACGCACGCTCATGTTTTCGGCCAGGATCAGATCTATTCCCCGGAATGAGGCTTTTATTCCCGCGGGATCTCCATCAAATAAAATGGTAATGTTGCTGGTGTATCGGCGGATGAGCTGAACCTGCTCGGTGGTGAGCGATGTTCCGGAAGCGGCAACGGTATTGGCCACACCCGCCTGATGCAACGAAATCACATCGGTATAACCCTCTACCAGTAAGCAATTATCAAGCTTAACGATTTCTGGTTTTGCCTGGTGAATTCCGTAAAGAATTTTACTCTTATGGTAAACCGGGCTTTCGGGCGAGTTGAAATACTTCGCCATTTTGCTGCCGGTCTGCATGGTGCGTCCACCGAAACCGAGCACTGCACCGCTGATGCTGTGAATCGGAAACATAATTCTTCCGCGGAAAAAATCCTGAGGCTGTCCGTTTCTTGTTCGGGTGAGACCCGTGGTTTCGAGATACCGGAGCTGATAGCCTTTTTCGATAGCCGCTTTACTAAATGCATCTCCCGAATTCGGGCAATATCCGAGTTGAAACTGGTCGATGGTTTTGGTGTCGAAGCCGCGCTCCCTGAGGTAATTGAGTCCGATGCTCTTGCCTTCGTCGGTTTCTTTGATTTGCTGAGTAAAAAAATCGCGGGCAAAAGTATTGATGAGCATGAGGCTTTCGCGCTCGTTGGCTTCTGCCATTTCCTCGGGAGATCTTTCCTTTTCCTCGGGGATTTCAATGTTGTATTTCTTCGCCAGGAAACGCAATGCCTCAGGATAGGTGAGGTGTTCGTGTTCCATCAGGAAAGTAACGGCTGTTCCGCCTTTTCCGGAACTGAAATCTTTCCAGATATTTTTGGAGGGAGAAACCGTAAATGATGGCGTGCGCTCGTTGTTGAAAGGACTGAGGCCTTTGTAATTTGCCCCGGCTTTTTTCAGTTGCACAAATTCTCCGATAACCTCCTCTACACGGGCGGTTTCAAAAATTCTGTCAACTATTTCTTTTGGAATCAAAGGAGCGGAAATGAGGGATTAAAGGTACTAAAATTGCAGGCCGGGTCAATACTAATTCGCTGCTCCTTCTCCTGCAGATTCCGGAACTTCGGAAGACAGATCAAGTGTTTTTTCGAGGGTGCCTTCTTCGTTATAAAATTGCCAGACGCCCGTTCTTTTGTCTCCTTCATATTGTCCGCGGTACCGCATCATTCCGTTTTCGTAATAGGTGACAGTAGGCCCGGATTTGATTCCGTTTTTAAAAGTCGTTTCGCTCCATTTTTTGCCATCCAGGTAGTACGATTTCCATGGACCTTCGCGTTTGCCATCGGCCATTTTTCCGGTGATCTTCACCTGTCCGTTGTCGTAGTATTCTACATGATCTTTGAGTTCAACCGGAACGGTATCGGTATTAGCTGTGGTGGAATCCGCACCGGAACCCGGGCTATTGGGTGTATTGCAGGCACTGAGAATCGTAAATAAAAGAGTGGTAAGAAAAAGGACTTTCATGACTATTTTTTTCTTTCGGTAGAGAATTTTACAAGTTCTTCGAGGGATGTTCTTGCCGGTGAGGGTTCAAAATTATTTAAAATATTCAAGGCCGCTGTTTTGTGTTCGTTCATGGCGTCAACGGCGCGCTGAATCCCGTCGGTTTTCACTACAAAATCAACTACTTCCTGCACCTTTTTCGGATTGTTGTGATGGTGCTTTACGGTTTTCACCAGCCATTTCCGGTCGGATCTCTGAGCATTGCTGATGGCATGAATCAGCGGCAGGGTTATCTTCCGCTCTTTGATGTCGACACCGGTTGGTTTTCCGATCCCCACACCATCACCGTAATCAAATAGATCATCTTTAATCTGAAAAGCGATGCCCACATGCGTGCCGAATGCCCTCATATCTTCTACGGCTTTGTCGCTGGCACCGGCCGAAAGTGCTCCGGCTTCGCAACAGGCAGATATCAGTGCGGCGGTTTTATGGTTGATGATCGTAAAATAAGTCGCTTCATCAATGTCCATTTTCCGGGCTTTTTCCATCTGTAGCAATTCGCCCTCGCTCATGCGCTGAACGGCCTGCGACACCACTTTCAACAATTGGAATTCATCGTTGTTCACGGCCAGTTGAAGTCCTCTGCTGAGAAGATAATCGCCCACCAGAACAGCAATCTTATTCTTCCAGATAGCATTCAGCGAAAAGAATCCACGGCGCAGATTCGAATCATCCACAACATCGTCGTGCACAAGAGTAGCCGTATGCAATAGCTCGATCAGCGATGCCGCCCGAAAAGTAGAATCGTTGGTAGGAGCAAATAAATTGGCCGAAAGAAAAACGAACATGGGTCGCATTTGCTTCCCTTTTCGTTTCACGATGTAGTGAATAACGTTGTTGAGCAACGGAACCTCGGTCTTCAGTGCAGCACGGAATTTCTGCTCAAAAACACTCAGTTCGGCGCTGATGGGGGCTTTTATTTTAGAGATACTGCTCAATGCTGCGGATAAAATATTTCTCCAAATTTATCCTTTCCGTTCTGTTCGCCATAAATCAATTGACGCCCGGATGCAACTTCATTTGTAAACTTCGGGCGCAGAATGGTATTGAATTCTTCTGTTCCGAAAAGAGGCTCGAGTGTTAGTTTTCCCTGCCGGTTGATTTTGGCCATCATCGCCACCGATTTACTGAAATTACTCACTGTCCTCGTTTCACCGGGTTCTCGTTGGGTGGTCAGATTGGCGCTGTGATCGTTGAAGATGACGTAAACGTTTCCGCCGGATGCATGAACACCTATAGATGAGTATCGATCGTCAATGGAAGAAGAGCTTTGCATTTTTGGGAGCACGGAAGTCCATTCAATAGTGCCCTCCGGTGACATGCTGAGGGCCAGAACATCGTCGTGGTGATAATAGTAGGTGGTTATTCTCTGGCCTGTATACGGATCAAAATGCGTAGACGAACTCACATAATCTTTCTCCATCACCAGCACAGCGCTGCCGTCTTCGCGCAACAACATTTTGCGCAGTTCAAAAGCCGAGAGCCCGCCAAAAAGCAGGTTGTCGTTGTACCCGATTTCCTTTACCACATCCCGCGGAAGTGCTTCAAAACCGTGGCTCACCAATTCTCCGGTTCGGGTGTTGAACCGAATGTAAAATGCCCCCGCCAGATTTCCTTGTCCCGTTCCGGAATACAACCCGCCGGCAACCAATGTGCTGTCGTTGAGCAACTGAAACCGGGCAGAGTGAATCCACTTGTTGTCGACATTGATTTCGTACTCGGTTAGTTTTCGCTGACGGTGGTTGTAGTGAAACAAGGTGTATTTTTTATTGGCGCGCATCTCCTGCGTTTGAAAAACTCCCTGTCCGAATAACCGGCAAACCATAAACACACTTTCAGAATTGTCAACCAGGGCAGTTACTACCTCAAAATCCTGATCAGCATAAGGCATTTTGAATTTTTTCTGCCAGAGAAGATTGAGCTGAGTATCGAAGAGCTTTACCGAAAACCGGGCGTTTTCCATTTTCCGGAATGGCGTATCGTGAAAAGCCAATACAAAGTTGCTGTCTGGCGAAAGTTTAAACGCAAAATTGCCGGTGTTTTTTTTGTTGGTAACATCTTCAATCCGGTCTACTTCAAACATCGTTTTAATTACTTCGCCCTGTTTGTTCAGCAATGAGGCAAATGCCCGGTTCAGATCATTTTGTTTATCGAAGTAGGAGGTGAAAAGCAGAAAATGGTCGTCGAGCAGGAATATTTTTTCCAGCCGCGTAGATCGGTTTCCAACGGCCGGCAACGGAACTTCAACCGACCGAATCTGTTGATACCCATCGTAGGTATAATAATCCAGAATCAGGAAACCATCGTCGGCGCGGTTCTGACGGTAAACAAAAAATCCGTCGTGATCTCTGCCTATCAGCTCAGACGCAGTAATTTTTGAAGAAGTGCGTTCTTCACTCCACTTCACCTCAAAATTTTGCGACTGGCCCAACAATGCTGCCGCGCAAAGGATCAGCGACAGAAAGCAGGCGGACAGGTGGAATGGTGTTTTCATAAAAAATACAACTAAATTCGTCGGGCAAAGTTGTAATGCGCCTTCGAATTTACCGATAATCATGCGAATCGTTTCTGCTCTGGTTTTTTTGTTGATTTTGATTTCACCGGCAAAGAGCCAGGATGTGCCACTGCAGGATACGTTGTGGGAAAATGATGCGTACATGTACGATTCGCTGATAGAGGTGCACAACGGTTTAAAGTTCGATCCGCTGCAGATTTTCAGAGGAGAAATTTCTTTGTTTTATGAGCGCCGGATTTCGAACAGAATCAGTTTTGAAATAGGGGCCGGAGTTACCCGCCGCGACTGGACCTACTCGTGGTTTTTTGCCGATGTAGATGATTTGCGCAGGAATATCACCATGCGCACCGGAGCAGCTTTTCGCTTGGGAATGCGGTATTATTTGTCCGACAGTCCGGAGTTGAACGGCGTGTACGTGATGCCCCAGGTAGCCTATCGGTTTTATGAAAAATCGTTTGCCGAAATCGACTCAGCCGGATCGCTGAACGGGCAAGAGCATCTCGATCGACGAAATATTGGTGAGGTGAATTTTACTTTCGGTTATCAGCACCTCAGCATCAACAGCAATTTCTTTTATGATGTTTATTTCGGAATCGGACATTCTTTCTACGGAGGAACAATCGTGAAACGGCAGGATGTACCCATCGAGACGTTGTATTATACAGAACCGCGAAGGGGCAATGGCTGGCTCCCGGTGATTGGAGTAAAATTGGGTTGGGGGTTTTGAGGTACTGAGAAACTCAATGATACTGCGCCAGTGGGTTGGAAATTCCTTCGTAATCGGTAAGTTCCATTTTAATAGATCCTACAAAGATGTCGGCTTTGGCCAGAATCGGAATTTTATTGGCATCGTCAGAAACCCAGATGATCACACTTTCGTCGGCTTTAAAAACCCGGCCTTCCTGAACGTGCGGCACAAATTTTAAACATCTGAATTTACCGAGTTTGGTGCGGATGGTTTCTCTGCCAAGAAACTGAACCTGAAGATCAAAAACCTCCTCGTCAACGAATGATTTTACCGTAAAAATCTGTCCGGCGTAGGCATTCGAAAAATCAAATGTACGGGCGTAGTATAAAGCGGAAATCATATCCTGAACCCCGTGTGGCGTTGCAAATGTTTGTTCTTTATGCGTTTCCACCGCCTTTTTGTCCTGGTGAAAACGGTATAGCTGCTGAAACTCGTAACCGCCTTCGCTTACATCGCGTTCGAATTGCCATGGAAAGACACCTCTGGTATCCACATAAGATTCATACACATCGTGCACCTTATAAAACCAGTTGAAGGCGCTGATGGTTTTTCCGACGCCCACAATGTGGTGAACCTTGCGCCCATTAAATGTTTTATTGGTCGGGCGGACTTCAATTGTGGCTTCACCGGCATCGAAAAATCCGTACCGCACGCGGTAGGTGAGCTTTTCACCGGTATTAAAAGCGTTGTGGTGAATTCTCGGAAGCTCAACTTTTTCGAGCGTATCGAGATCAACAGAAGGTGGATGTTTTTTCTGAGCGCTCAGCGGAGCAACCAGTAAAAACTGAACGAGTAAAAGTAGTGCGAATGGTTTCATACAGCCGGTAAGTCAAAAAGTATTCCAAACCCTAAACGACGGGTCCGGCACTTTTGATATCCATCGCCAAACTTTCCCTGTAATCACACCATTCGCTGGACTAGAGGAGTGTGGTCGGGCAAACGTAATTGGTTTTCTTCACGTCTTTTCCGGCGATTTCTTTGAAACCACCAACCACATCCACAAAATTCGACCAGCCGCGCTGCTTCAGAATCGATGCAGCAATCATACTGCGATATCCTGCGGCACAGTGCAATACAAAATATTCATCTTTCGGAATCTGTTCGAGATGTTGGTTGATTTCGTTCAGCGGAACGTTCATCGCATCCACGACATGCTCCGAGTCAAACTCGCTCTTGCGGCGCACGTCCACCACCAGCGGATGTTCAGAGTTATACTGCTTTTCAAATTCATTTGCGGAAATGCGACCGACGGTTTCAATCTCTTTTCCGGCAGATTTCCATGCTTCAAATCCGCCTTCCAGATAGCCGAGCACATTGTCGTACCCAACGCGGGACAGGCGGATGATGCTTTCTTCTTCTTTGCCGGGTTCGGTAACCAGCAGAATCGGATGTTGCACGCCGGGAATCATTTCACCTACCCACATGGCAAAATTTCCCTGCAGGCCGATGTTCACGCTGTTCGGAATAAAGCCCGATGAGAAAACCTGATCGTTTCGCGTGTCCAGGATCAACGCGTTGGTTTCGTTGGCCGCCGCTTCAAAACCTTCGGGAGTGAGTGGGTTTTTAGCACGGTTCATCACATTGTCCAGCGAGTCGTACCCGGTTTTATTGAGCATCACATTTTCGGGGAAATAGGCCGGAGGAGTGGTGAGGCCGGTAAGCAATTGCTCAATAAATTCTTCTCTGCTGAGCTGCGGGTTGAGCGCATAATTTACCTTTTTCTGATTGCCGAGTGTGTCGGTGGTTTCTTTGCTCATCATTTTTCCGCAGGCACTTCCCGCACCGTGATTCGGATATACGATCAGGTGATCGGACAGGGGCATAATTTTGTTGCGCAACGAATCGTACAGGTGCGAGGCCAGTTTTTCCTGCGTCAGATCTTTGATGACATGTTGAGCCAGGTCAGGTCGACCGACATCACCAATAAATAAGGTATCACCGGTGATGATGCCATGCTCTTCGCCTTTCTCGTCAATCAGCAGATAGGTGCTGCTCTCCATGGTATGGCCGGGGGTATGGATCACTTTGATCTGATAATCGCCCACGTTAAAAACCTGGTTGTCTTCGGCTACGATGGCATCGAAACCAGGCGTAGCGGTTGGGCCATATACGATTTGTGCACCGGTCTTTTTTGCGAGATCCAGGTGTCCGCTCACAAAATCGGCGTGAAAATGCGTTTCAAACACATACTTGATTTTTGCGTTGTCTCGTTTCGCCATTTCAATATATGGCTGGACTTCGCGCAGCGGATCAAAAATGGCTGCTTCTCCGTTGCTTTCCAGATAGTACGCAGCGTGCGCGATACATCCGGTATAAATTTGTTTGACGTTCATGGTGAATCTATCTTGTTGATTATGATCTGAAATAATTTCTGTGACAAAAATACACAGGAAAGAAGAAACAGACGGTAACCGATGTTACCGACAGACCAACCCTTTTCCAAATCTGAGATTTTAGACATGAAGCAATGAAGGGGTATAAAGTTGGGGCCTTCTCAGAATTAGGTGAAAAGGGTTTGATTTAGCCGATTAAATTCAACTGTTGTATTTTAGCTAAAAGTAGTTCTTTACATTCAGGCAAATTAGCTATCCAATAATATCAAAAACTACTTCCGGGAAAACATTGCCGTCCAGGAAGTAGTTTTAATATATATCCGATGACTATGCAATTTCTCCATATAAACATCCTGTTTGCTCTGTGTTTTTCTATAATTACACCCCTGGCTGGATTGGGTCAAAACATAGATTATTTATACGATCCTTCTTTTACCCCACCTAATGTTATAGGTGGTAATGGCGGCAATGCATCTTCTATACTTGTTCATGAGGATGATCGATATACGGTGAGTGGCAGCTTCCAGTTCAATGCACCTTACTATCTTGAAGGTATAGTTCGTTTTTTTAACAATGGTAGCTTGGATGAAACATTTTACTTTCCTGGAGATGTTATGTACATAAATTATGTGCAATTTTATGAAAGCAGTTACCTGGTGAATACTGGGTACCTTTCCAAGATGGAAAACAACGGTTCCGCAACGCCTGAAGGACCATTTTTTCTGGACTACAGCTGGAATCCGTATAAACCTTTATCAGGCTCCGATCCTTCAGTAGGATGGATTCAAATCATGGATGATAATAAAATAATGGTGGCCGGACGATTTAGCCCGGATACCATGAATTTGGAGGATCGTCGGCAATTGGTTCGGGTAATGCCTGATGGTAGTCCAGATCCGACCTTTACCCCTTTGAAGTGTTTTGAACCGTACAACGCTCGAATCGTCGATTTCTATCCAACTCCAGATGGGAAGTGGATGATAGCCGGTGATTTTATGGATGTAGAGGGTTTCACAACACCTGGAATAGCCCGGCTAAATAGCGATTTCAGCCTCGACACGACGTTTGTTTCACCCTTTCCATCAAATACCTGGAATGTGCGGGTAGTGCAAGGAGGGCACGGACAAATATTATCAGGAGCCATTGATGAACTGGGCAGAACTTATGTTGCACATAAGGACAGTACAACAGATTTTAATTATTCAAAAAACTCCCGGCTTTTACCCAATGGCAATATAGATACAACGTTCAACTCCCCGGAACTTGTTAAATATTATCTTTCCGGTAATACCGGTCAAGGGCTTTTTTACAGCATTTTGACTGAAGATGATGGCACATTAATCGTCAGTGGTGCTTTCAGGGAAGTAGACGGGCATCCGCGTGGCAATATAGCCAAACTTAATGAAGATGGTTCGTTAATCGAAAACGTTTTTAACCGACAGGGTGCAGATACGGCCAACTGGCTAAACGGCGCTAATCCGGACATAGATGTTCCTGAAATTCAAGAAATAACGCGTTTGGAAAATGGCGGTCTGATCGTCGGCGGGCGTT
>CALDPJ010000059.1 GCA_937911795.1 uncultured Flavobacteriales bacterium
ATCCACTGGCCGATGCGCAGCACGATGGTGACGGGACCGACCAGGATGCCGAGCGCAGCCAGGATCAGGCCGCTTGCACCGAACAGGATGAGCGGCTTGCGCGAGAAGAACAGGAAGAACCAGACGGACAGCAGGTCGAGAAGCCCGACGAGAATGCGACCGCGACCGGCATACTTCGCCTCGCCGTGGCGACGCGGATGCAGCGCAATGTCGATCTCGGTGATGCTGTACCCGCGCGCGTAGGCGAGGACCACGAAGAAGCGGTGCCAGTCGTGACGCAGACGCACTTCGTCGAGGATGTCGCGGCGGAACGCCTTCATCGAGTTCGTGTCCGACACGGGTATGTCAAAGATCGCGCGACTCAGCCGGTTGTAGATGCTCGAGACCGCCGCCTTCTCGTAGCGACCGACCTTCCGGCCCGTCACGATGTCGAACCCTTCGTCCAGCTTCGCGAGGAATCGCGGGATCTCGTCCGTCGAGTGCTGGAGATCGGCGTCGAACAGGATGACCCAGCGCGCCGCGGTGTGCTCCGCGCCGGCCACCATCGCCTCGGTCTTGCCGAAGTTGCGACGCTGCTGCACCACGCGGAACTGCGACCATCCGGCCGCCTCGCTCAGTGCGCGTTCCGCCGGGTCGTCGTCGACCAGCACCACCTCGCCTTCCAGATGATGGCGCTCGAACGTCGCGCGCAGCTCGCGCACGAGGTCCGCCATGTTGTCGACTTCGTTGTAGGCCGGAACCACAACACCCACCAATTTGTTGTTCAGCATGGCTTAGTTTTACTCAAATGTAATATTCGCATCCAACATGTCTGTTGATGGTAAATCAGAATCGACAATAGACATATAAACGAGATCATATGATGAAACCGGAAGTAATTCATAATCGTTTTGTACCGGTGCAAATCAATGAAACACCAAACGGTAGAGAAACCAGACGCTGTATGGCTGCTCGTTCCATCAAAAAAATGTTGTAAAACACATCGTTGATAATACCATCTGATTTCATGATTTCGAAATCAGATCCCGTTGAAGTGTTGGATTCCTTTTTGTTAAAAATGCGGGACCCTAACCGGAATGCGGCAATGGGAGGAAAAAGGAGCGTGTTGAAGTAAGAAAGGTATTGAATGTTCAGCCGTCCAGATAGTACATCTTTCAGTGATCCTGCAGTATATCTCCGGTAGTGATGATTGACCACATCATGGTGGCTCCACAACATCATAAATGCAGGAACAGTAATCATAAATTGTCCGGATGTTTTTAGTGTGCGATTGATTTCCGACACTGCAGCGGCATCATCTTCAATGTGCTCAATAACATCGAATGCACAGATCAAGTCGAACGTATTGTCTTTGTATGGCAGGTCTGTAAGTGAAGCCTGAGTGACTTCCATATTGAGTTCTTTCCTTACAAATTCGCAGCAATCTTTATCGTATTCCAGGTTTGTTACACTTCCAAATTCTTCGAGCATTATACTGGTTGCCCCGGTGGCAATACCGACATTTAGAATGGATATATTGGTCATTCCTTCTAGCTGGCGGCGCACCAACGATCGGATAATCTCCAACCTTGCTTTAAACCACCAATGATTCCGTTCATAGTGATAATATTCACTGTAGTATTGTTGGTCCAATATTATTTTTTTTATGGATGTAGTCGCTCATGATGAAAAGCGGCCTTTGTTTCGACTGAAAAAATATCCGGAGCAAATACTGTCCGAGAATACCGATGGATAATAACTGTAGCCCTCCAAAGAAAATAATAATGAAAATGATTGAGGTAAAACCTTCGGGAACAGACCCGTATAAGATGTTTTTTGCCACAACAAAAACAAAATACAAGCCGGCTACTATGATGGCGAATATACCCGATAAGAATAAAACATGAATGGGAAACTCACTGAAATTAAACACTCCATTCAATGCGAGTTGAATCAATTTCCTGAGTGAGTATTTTGTGTCACCGTGATTGCGATTGTCTCGTTCGTAAACCAATCCCTTTTGTTTAAACCCTATCCAACTGCGCATTCCACGTAAAAAACGACTTTCCTCGGGCATTTGATTGAGTACATCCACCGCCCTTCGCGATATCAATGAAAAATCTCCCGAATCGAGTGGCATTTCGATATAGGCGATTCGCTTCATCAACCGATAAAATGTGCTATACGCCATTTTCTTAAGGAAACTTTCTTTCCTTTTTTGACGAATTGCATAAACTACATCGTAACCTTCCAGGTAGTGTTCATAGAATTCCGGCAGCAACTCGGGAGGGTCTTGTAAATCGCCGTCAATAATAAAAACCGCCTCGGTGCAATATACTTTCGAAAGGCCGGCAGAGAGGGCCAATTGATGTCCAAAGTTTCTCGAAAGAAAAAGCGCAGAAAATCGGTCATCATTCATGGCCAATTCACGCATGAATTCGGGTGTTCGATCGGAACTTCCATCGTCGACCAAAATGACACCAATTGAAAGATTGACGTCATCCATGAGATTTAGTAATCGGGATATCAGTTCCTTGAAGCCAGACTCCTCGTTGAAGAGCGGAACAACAATGTTTATTTGTATCGTTTCAGTCACCGTTTACAGTTATAAAAATAGAGGGTGTCGAGGTCAGTTGTTGTCGTAACGGCTTGTTCGTAATAGAGGTTGAAATTTCTGGTCTCTATGAGAAATTCGCGGCGAGGCAATTTTGCGAACAAGGTCATTTGGAACATGTCAAGATGTGGGGCAAAAAGTTCCATTTTTCGTGGGTTGGTCAGGACAAATGTAAATTCAGATACATCATTTTGAATATAATGGAAATAGTCGTTGGTGATGTTTTCCTGAAACCACAAAATGCGTTGGGGGTATTGAACTCCTGAAAAGTAGAATTCGGCCATAATCCGTGATGAACCAATAGCCAGTTCACTCTTCGATTGCTTCATGATTTGCTGAAATCGGGAAATATAATCATTTGTTGCAGGAGTCACCAGAATATGCCTGTTACTGTGAGGTATCGCAAGTTTTTCGGTGTGTTGTTTTAGTGGGGCCTGGCGCTTGGGGTGTTCAATGACCCGGTTGTATACCCCGTACGGAACGATTATTATTAACAGGACCGACAAAGGAATGAAACTTCGGCCCTCCAGGTAAAGCAATGGAACAATTAAAAACTGACATAATGCAAAACTATACATCACCAGTGAATTGTTGGTGCCGAAAGCCAGGGCAAGAGGGGCAAGAAAGATCAACAAGGCAGGCAAAACTATCTTTATTGAGTATGAATTAATTATTATCGTATACCCCATAAAAAACGCAGATCCAAACACTATCCATGATCCAATGGTACCCATATTCATTTGCCAATGGATTATTGAGAATGAAACCACAGCAATGAGAATGAACTGTAATATTTTCATTGGCCTTTTCTGAAATAGCACATACTG
Organism: uncultured Flavobacteriales bacterium; assembly: GCA_937911795.1. GTDB lineage: Bacteria > Bacteroidota > Bacteroidia > Flavobacteriales_D > SKUL01 > SKUL01. The sequence continues at coordinate 3,421 of CALDPJ010000059.1, forward strand.
TCGGGGCAGAAATGCCGCCAATGCCCCACTTAAACCGGCAATGGTCAGTGATCCACCAAACCGTATGGTCTCGACCAGAATTCCAAGCATACCATGGGTGTTGTCTGGATTGTGTTGAATATAATGAAGGTAATCTACAATGGTGAATGGATAACCGAACAACGAATACAGCTGCATGAGGCCAATTGGCAAAGCGGCAACGATGAGTAGAGAAATACTGAAATGTTTTCGAAAAGTAGCGCTGGAAGAATAGTTGGATAGGAGATAAATTGCGAAACTGATGAATGGCAAGGTAAATGCCACTGTAAATTTGGTTAACCACATTGCGAATACCAAGACACCAAGAATAAAGGGATATATCATTTTCTCAGTTCGCCACCAGAGAAAAAACACAGCCAGAAACACTTGACAAAGAAAAAATATAAATGTATTGTATCCAGGCGTTAAGGTCTGATATCCAATATAATTTACCCATCCTGATAGTAAGATGAGTACGAGCAGTCCCACGTGTGACAAAAAGGATCTCGAGCGGGTTCTGAAAAGGGGATAAGTGCAGAAGTATAATGCCGCGGATCCGATTACAACCAGAACAATCCGTAAAATGCGGAGTTCAAACAGACTAAAGATGTGGTCCGTTAAAGTATGCCAATGCTGAAAAAAAACATTGTAATTCACCAGTGCGTAGCTCACAAAGCGGGTGGGCTCCGACAGCAATAGAGCCATTCCTTCGTCTGTGACATCTACACCTCGCGGAATGGCATATCCCAGGATGCCCACCACAATAATATTCGCAACTATAAGAACAATCGGCAACAGGTATTTACCGAACAAGTGTATTCCGCGCATTTTCTAAAAGTAATATTTAGCTAAAAATAACCCTTCCTGATTCCGGATTTCAAATCACAACGCCCATCACCACCGTTAGCAACATCACTACAAACCCGAGAATAGTACCGGCATAGACCTGCGCTGGGGTGTGTACTCCAAGCGCTATGCGCGAGGTCATTACCCAACCGGAAATAAGAATCAGTGTTATGAGTAACGGCCAATTCACGAAATCATGCAGTTTAAAAAGACCATACATGGCTCCCGCTACTCCGGCTATGCCTATGGAATGCATTGAAATTTTCCAGCGAAGAGAAATCAGCATTGCAAAAAAGGCTGAAAATACCGCCCCGAGATAAACCGAATAAACTACAGTTGGTAGTCCGGCCTGTTTGATGAGATAATATCCCAGACCAAAGTACACGAGCGTAGAAATGGCGGGTGCAATTCGCTCTTTGCGTTTCACCAGATGATAATCGGTGATTACACCCGCTTTTTTCAGCAGAAAGAGATTGACCAACGGGAAAATCAATGTGGCCAGGCATACCACCAACAGGGTGAGGTGTCCTTTTGCCGGCGACACAAAAAAGATAAGATAAGGATCCATGCGCAAGGCGAGGTACAATGCCAGCAGTGGCATTAACAACGGAATGAACAGGTAGGTGCCGATTTGTGAAATACGGTAGAGCATCGCGCCGTTCAGAGTTCCTTGCGCAGGCGTGCTACGGGAATATTTAGTTGTTCACGATATTTTGCCACGGTTCTTCGCGCAATGTTGTAGCCTTTTTCTTTCAGCAACTGTGCGAGGCGATCATCGGTCAATGGTTTGCGCTTTTCTTCTCCTTCGATGGCATCCTGCAGTATTTTCTTCACCTCACGGGTAGAAACTTCTTCTCCACTGTCGGTGCTGAGCGACTCGCTGAAAAAGGTTTTAATCAGGAAGGTTCCATACGGTGTCTGAACATATTTACTGTTTGCCACGCGTGAAATGGTGCTGATGTCCAACCCGACTTTATCGGCCACATCCTTCAGAATCATAGGACGAAGTTTCGTTTCGTCGCCCGATAAAAAATAATCTTTCTGCAAATCGACAATGGCATTCATCGTGTAAAGCAACGTCTGCTGGCGCTGCCGGATGGCGTCGATGAACCATTTGGCGGAATCGATTTTCTGCCGGACAAACATCAAGGCTTCCTTCTCTTTTTTACCCTTTGTTTTCGACTCGGCATACGTCTGCAGCATGTCTTTGTACGTGCGGTTCACCCGTAGCTCCGGTGCATTACGCCCGTTCAGGCTAAGCTTTATTTCGTTGTCTTCTACGGTGACGCTAAAATCGGGAACCACCTGCTGAATATTGCGTGCGGTTTCCATCATGCTGTTTCCCGGTTTTGGGTTGAGCCGAACGATTTCTTCGATCGCCGCTTTCAACTCGTCCTGAGAAATATCGAGCTTCTTGACAATGCGGTCGTAATGTTTTTTGGTAAAGCTGTCGAAATGATTTTCGAGCAGTTCAATGGCCAGTTGGGTGGTGGGAGATCCGTTCTTTTTTCGACGCATCTGAATCAGCAGGCATTCCTGTAGGCTGCGGGCTCCGACTCCTGCCGGTTCCATGTCCTGAATGGTCTTCAGTACCTTTTCAAGTTCTTCTTCGGTGGTGATGAGGTTTTGAGAAAAGGCAAGATCGTCAACAATATTGATCAGATCCCGGCGGAGATAACCGTCATCGTCCAGATTACCGACCAGCGTTTTGGCGAGTTCGGTTTCTTTTTCGTCCAGATCGGCAAGGCTCAGTTGAGAAGCCAGATTTTCCTGAAACGAACGACCGGAAGAAATCGGCATGCTGCGTTCTTCGTCATCCGGACTGGTGTTATTGGCCGAAAGTTTATAGGATGGAATGTCATCATCCTGCATGTAATCTGCGATATCGAACTCATCGTCGTTATTAGAATCGGTTTCCGAATCGGAAGATTCTTCGTAATCTGGCTCCTGCTCCAGGGTGTCATCGTCTTCATCGCGCTCTTCACCTTCTTCGAGAGCAGGATTTTCTTCCATCTCCTCCTTGATGCGCTGCTCGAGCTCCATGGTCGGCACCTGCAACAACTTCATCAGCTGAATCTGTTGCGGAGACAGCTTTTGCATTAACTTCTGCTGGAGCGATTGCTTTAACATTCTTCAAAATCCTTTGCCCAAATTTAAGCATTCGGGGGGAATGTTTCGAACAGTAAAAACCGAAATGGTTTGAGCTGAACCTGAATTATCGCCGTGGTTGCCGGTTTAAATTAACCAATGAAGAGCGGGAGATGTTCAGGGGGAAGTGTCAATAGCTGGTTTTGTCTTTTTGACTTACTTTAACTTAACGGCCCCGCCTGAAAGATTTCCCATCTAAAACTCCGCATTCTTCGGTGTCCTCGGAAAAGGAATCACATCGCGAATGATGGTCATTCCGGTGACGAACATCATCAGGCTCACAAGGGTAAGTTCCGCTCTCAATCCGACGAAACCGTAATGTGTTGCAGGGAGATTAGGTGTTGTGGTGGTTTAGTTTCCAAATAGCTGTTTAGCAGCATCTTTGGGCCTTCACAAAACGCTGCGGCTTTGCGTGAAAAAACTTCGACCTTCAATCGAGACTCCTAAAACTCCGCATTCTTAGGCTTCCTCGGAAAAGGAATCACATCGCGGATGTTGGTCATGCAGAATCCCGGCTGTACTCCAACAGCCATTCAAAATAGTTTTCTCGGTGAATAAGTTGTTGATGTTGAATGGGATATTTGTTAGTGAAAGTTAATGGAAACTTGAATTTCGATTGTGGATTCCATTTGAATTCATAGACATCGATGGCGCCGTCGGTTTCTTCCAGATAATCAATCTCCTGCTGCTGGGTGGTGCGCCAGAAATAGCGCTGTGTGTGTTTATTAGCGTATTGCAATTGTTTCCACCTTTCACCGACCAAATAGTTTTCGAACAATGCGCCTGTGTCATTTCGGGTTGTTAATGGAGAAAAGTTTCCGATTACCGCATTGCGAATACCATTGTCATAAAAGTAAATTTTCCTGCTTTTTTTCAGCTCATTGCGAATGTTTCGGCTAAAGGAAGGCAACCGAAACACGACAAATGTTTTCTCCAGCGCATTAACGTAGCGCTCTATCGTTTCTTTGTCAGCACCAGTAATTTTTCCCAGTTCGTTATAGCTTACTTCATTACCCAGTTGCAAGGCCAGGGCTTGTAACAATTTAATCAGGAGGTCTGGTTTTTTGATTTTGTCATAGGCAAGCAAATCTTTGTACAGGTAGCTGTCGGACAAGAGCCGTAGGAGCTCCTTTTCTTCTCCGGGGTGCGAGATGATTTCCGGATATGCACCGTAAATTAGCCGATTCTCCAGATTCCGTACCTCTTCAAATGCATTATTATATTCCGCCATTTCTTCAAATGAAAGAGGGTAGAGTATGTATTCAAATTTGCGACCGGTGAGCGGTTCGTTTATTCGGTTGGCCAATTCCAATGCCGATGACCCGGTAGCAATTACTTGGGTATGTTTGATGTGATCGGTGATTAGCTTAATGGTTATCCCAATGTTTTCAATACGTTGAGCTTCGTCAATAATCAGAAATTGTTTCCTGCCCAGAAGCGCTCTGAGAGTGGCCAGAGAGGGATTTTCCAGTCGGGCGCGGTCCGTAATATCATCACCCGAAAGCCAAATAGTATCTTTGCTTTCGCGAGGGCATATTTGTTCTACGAGTGTAGTCTTACCGGTTTGTCTGGGACCCAGCAATAGAATAGCCTTGCCCTTGTGCAACCGCTTAGTAATGTTATCCAAAAGTTTTCGCTGGATCATCCCCAAAAATAATAATATTCGATTCAAAACGAAAATAATCATAATAATATTCGATTCAAAACGAAAATAGTTATGATTTTGTAAAAAAACGGTAAAAGGAATTATATCCAAGAGGCTGGTTATTCGTTCAAGACACAGTCTGTTTCCGATCTCCGTCCGGCTATACCTGTGAGGGGAATCGGGGTAGAAAAGCTACTGTGTGTGAATTTGTATTTGTCATTTCATTCGTTTTCAGATATTTCTGAAATTACGGTGTAGCAGCATCTTTGCGCCTTCACAAAACGCTGCGGCTTTGCGTGAAAAAACTTCGACCTTCAATCGAGAC